>JAGGZC010000084.1 GCA_021162185.1 Candidatus Woesearchaeota archaeon
CCTTATAGTAGTGATAATATATTTTTATATTTTTCTATTAACCTATTTCTTTTCTATATTGAAAATAATTATTTCCTAACCATAACCTATATAAATAAAACTATTCCCCCAGCCATCATGCCAGAACAAGTAATAGAGGTATTAGTAGAGGGAGGTAAAGCCACAGGAGGACCACCAATAGGCCCAGCACTAGGACCCCTAGGAGTAAATGTGGGGCAAGTAGTAGGAGAGATAAACAAAAAAACAGCTAGCTTTGCAGGAATGCAAGTACCAGTAAAAATTATTGTTGATACTGATACAAAACAATTTAGAATAGAGATAGGAACACCACCCACAAGTAGCCTTATAAGAAAAGAATTAGGAATAGAAAAAGGAGCACAAAAACCAGGAGAAGAAGTTGCTGGCAACCTAACAATAGAGCAAGTAGTAAAGATTGCAAAGATGAAAGAATCAGCACTAACAGGGAAAGACCTAAAAGCAAGAGTAAAAACAGTTATTGGTAGCGCACAATCAATGGGCCTAACAATTGAAGGCATGCATCCAAGAGAAGTATTAAAAAAGATTGATGAAGGAGCCTTTGATGAAAAATTAAAGGAGTGAAAACATGGTTAAAAGGATAGGTACAAGCAGAAGAGGATCAAGACACAAGCTAAGAAAGAATTATAGAGAAAAAGGAAAGATAAGCACCACAAGATTTCTACAAGAATTCAATATAGATGACAGAGTAGCACTAGTAGCAGAGCCAGCATATCATAAGGCAATGTACCACACAAGATTCCATGGAAAGATAGGAAAAATCATTGGAAAAAGAGGAAGATGCTATGAAGTCATGATAAGGGATGGATCAAAACAAAAAGTATTAATAGTACATCCGGTACACCTAAAAAAGGTATAAAAAATGGTAAAACAAAAAATAATAGAAGAAGAGCCAATAACAATCGCAGAGGTTAAGAGTATTCTAGAAAAAGAAGCAAAGAAAGAAGAACTAGACATAAGAGAAAACAAAACACTAGAATATGCAAAGAGAATCGCAAAGATATCAAAAACAAAGGTAAAGGAACAAAAAAAGAAGCTGGAAGGGTTAGGAATGAGTAAACTAAAACCAAGCATAATAGTAAAGATCATAGACACACAGCCAGCAAGCATAGAGGAACTAAAAGTAATCCTCTCTGATTCTGCAAAACTCTTCAAGGAAGAAGAATTAAAAAAGATATTAAAAGTGTTGACTGAGTAAAAATTATATTTGTTACTACTAAGAAGGAAAAAATTTATAAATTATGTAAATATTCCTATCTCATGGAAAAGGAAAAAGTAGTCCTACATGTACATACAAAATATCCAGAGGATGCTCCTACAAGAGAGGATTATCTTAAAATAGCCACACTTGAAAAAATACTTAAACAGGCAAAAGTAAAGAACATAAGGCTTATTGGTATCACTAATATAAGAGACAATCTTGAAAGAATAATAAGAGAATATAATAATAAAGAAAAAGAAATAGAAAAGATTGATAATTCTCTCTATATCTTCCCACAATATAAGATATATCTGTGGAGAGGATATGAGTGGCATAAAAGTGGAAAAAATCAGGGACATGTGCTTCTTCTAGGAATAAACGAGGAAAAACCTATAGATAAAGAAATAAAGAAGTATCATGATATTGAAGATATCATAAAATATGGTAATGATAAAGAATTCCTCGTAGTCCTTGATCATCCACTAGCCATGTTGGCTGGGGGAGTAAAAGAAGAAAAATTTAGAGAGCTATTAAGAAAAAGAGAGGAAGGCATCCTAGAATTCATAATAGATTTTAACCCTTCCTTAATAGAACCATATAACCCCATAGCTAAGATAAAGAAAGTGATAAAAGAAGAAGGAGTAAACATACCAATAGTGGCTGGTCTTGAGAGCCATGATGGAAACCTTGGAAGAAATTATAATCTGGTAGATAAGAATATATTTGAAGAAGGAGATATTAGTAAAAATTTAAAAAACGCATTCAATAAGGGATTACATGAGCCAGTATTCAAAAATAATCCATTAATGTATAATATCCAATGGGTAATATTTCAAAGAGTAGCCTATTCTCCAAGAGAAATCATAGGAGTTGTAAAAGGAGCAGTGAAAAAATTATCAAACATTCTAAAGACTTAGCCCTCGGGGGGATTTGAACCCCCGACCTCGTGCTTACCAAGCACGCGCTCTACCAACTGAGCTACGAGGGCATTATTTGCTGGGAGTAAACTATGAATATTTAAATTTATTCTCAATCAAAATATTTTAACTATGTGGTAGTAAAAATAGAAAGATTTATAAACTATAAAAGCCTATTATAAATATATGATAGATAAATATATGATAGCAAAAGGAGAAGGAATAGGAATCGAAATAGATTTGAGTGGTATACTCCAAGGAATAGCTATAACCAGCTCTGGATGCGTAGTGTTAACAGAAAAAGAAAAACAAAAACAATTAGAGTATATCATATGGTATGAATCATATGCCAAGAAGATTGAGAAAGAAGAATTATTAGAAGAGATAATTAATTCCCAAAGATGGGAATCTAGAGACTGGAGGATTTATGAGAAGGAAACAGAAGAAAAGATAAAAATAAGGCATCTATCACAAAAAGATAATAGAATAGTTATGGCTGGTAGAAAAAACTATTATTGGATTAGAGAACCACTCAACCTAAGAGAATTAGTACAAGCAATTTACAAGATAATCTATCAACCAAAAATAGTGTCTTCTCAAGAAAATGCTCCTGACATATTAGAAGAAACAAAAACATTACAAGGCAGAATAGAGGAAGGAATAAAGAACATAAAAATAATAGGATACTTAAACGAGGAAAATAAAATAGAAGAAGGATTAATAATAAATGGAGAAAGCGAATTTGATTATGTTATAATTGAAAAAGAAAAAAGGATAAAAGGAGAAAAGACCAAGCAAAGAGTAAATTATAGAATAAAGAAAAAAGAAAAGGAAGAAATAACAGATGTGTTAAGGATTGGCAAGGATAACATTATAGTAATCTCTAGAAAACCAATGGAAAACGAGGCATATATGTATAAAGTAACAAAGATTAATCCGAAAGAAAACAGCTATGAACAGGTATATCCACTAGGAATATTTTCTAGGATAACAAGGATAGAAAAAATATTTTCGGAAGATGGAGAGATATATCTAATGAGTACTAGTATCCCAAGAGAACTAAGAGAGATGAAGGTCAAGTATAATGACGCATTCTTTTTATCCAAACTAAGAGAAAATGAAAACGAGAAAGAAAAAGCTCAAAGATTAGAACTAGGAAGCCCTCCTAGTAGCTATATTCTCGACTGGCCAGATATATACTATGTTGAAGGAGTTGGAGAAGAAGAAAAAGGAAAAGTAGAGAGAAAAATCCGAGCTCTAAGAATATATGAAGAAGAAGGGATAACGAAAATAAAAGAGTTATTAAAGATAGATCTACATTGTAATCAACTAGTAAAATATCATGCTAGTGAGAATAAATTAATCTTCCTAGCATTAACTGATACCTCTTTATTAGGCTTCCAAGTAGAGAAAAACAAGAGCAAGTATGAATCAAAAGAGTTATTCAGAGAAAGAATAGTAGAATTCCCAGATGTTCTGGGGGCAAGAATGAATAAATCACTCATTGCTTATGGGATTAATAAGATACTAATAATCCCAAAGAGAAAGATTGAAGAGCTCCTAAGCGTTAAAGAAGATAACAATAGACCAGAAGATGATTATTTATATAAAGATTTTCCAGAGCCTAAGGGTTATTAGTTTTTAATTCTTCATATGCAAGCTTCAAGAATACTTTCAACTTCTGATTTAATCATACACAACTCTCTTACAAACTCTCTTTGTATTAATCTGTCTTATCAGTTCCATAATCCTCGTTCATTATCTTAGATAGATATTACCAAAATCTTTTGTGTATAAGAAATCATCCTCTGTCATTGCTTCCAGCTTCTTTTTCCTCATCTGGAAGATCTGGGAATCCATTAGGTCTGCAAGATACACTGCTAGGGCTTCTGGGAACATTGGCTCCTTTGGAGATCCATACTCAAGACTCCCATGATGGCTTAAAACTATGTGTAAGATCTTTAGCTTTATGTTTTCATCAATATCTAGTCTATCCATTGCTCTTGAAACAATCTCTGCTCCTAGCGTAACATGCCCAACCAACTGGCCCAGCCTTGTGTGTCTAATATTATTAGTCATCTCAAACTCATAGATCTTTCCAATGTCATGTAGGAGTGATCCAACAATTATGAGATCGGAATCTAACTCATGTATGTCTGCAATGTTCATGGCAATCTTCGCAACATTTAATGAGTGTTCTAATAAACCATGCTTATAGTTGTGATGTTTATACATTGCTGCTGGCCATTCTGTAAACCTCTTAGCTATCTCTGAATCACTGAGCAATAATTCCTCTACTAGTAATTTAAGCTTCTCATCTCTTATCATGCCCACAAATTCTTTTAATTCTTGTAATAATTCCTCCCGACTCCTAGGACTCTTCTCTATGAATGCCTCTGGATCATACTCATCATTGCTCAATGGCTTAATAATAGTAGCATTGATCTCTAATTGATTCCTATAAATCCTGGCCACTCCTTCTACATATATCACGCTATCCTTATCTATAGTGTCATATAATTTCTGAACTTCTTCCAGGTTGTCTGAACCCCAATACTTCAACATAATCTCCCTACTAGAATCACCGATACGTAAATCAAACCTGTAACCATTCGTATATTTCTGTATTGGCTTCTTGAATTTTACTACAAATATGTCTCTTACTTCTTCTCCATCTACCAGATCTATTATCTTCTTGTTCTTCTTGTACATGATATATATGGGTTATACTCTCTCAGTTAAATGTTTTTTGCTATCTGTTTTATAAAAAACTTTAAAAATAATGCCCTCTAAGCAATATATATGGGTGGGGGCTATAAAAAAAAGACTGGTTCTAGTAAGAAAAGAATAGAAAAAAAGAGTGGATATGGAGAGATTGATAGTTATAAGTATAACTCGAGAGAAATACCACTAAGAGTGAGTATTGTACGAGACAAAAAGTTATTCGTCCCTGTTTATAGACTAGAAGTAGCAGAAATAGGGGAAGGAACAGCGGTATTACTTGAAAGGATTAGACATGAATTAATAGAAAAGGTTAACCTAGGATTAGTAGAGATAAGCACACAGATAAATGAAAAAATCCTTGAAGAAAGATTTGGAAAGACAATTGAAAAATTGTTAGACAAATACCTTCCAGATTTAGAAGAATCAAAAAAGAAGTTTTTATCAGCATATATCCTTACAAGGAGTATTGGATTAGGAGAGTTAGAATTATTGATAGATGATCCATTCCTAGAAGAAATAGTTATCAATTCTAGCAAAGAACCAGTATGGGTTTATCACAAGAAACATGGATGGTTGATAACCAATATCAAAGCAAAGAAAGAGGAAGACATAAAACATTATGCAAGTATAATAGCAAGAAAGGTTGGTAGACAAATAAGTATCCTTGAACCATTGCTAGATGCCCACCTACCCAGTGGAGATAGGGCTAATGCAACATTATTCCCAATAAGTACTAGTGGAAACACTATTACTATTAGAAAATTCTCTAGAGATCCCTGGACTATTACAAGAATGTTGAAGAATAATACGCTAACAATAGAAGCAGCTAGCATTATATGGATGGCTATTCAGTATGAACTATCCGCACTAGTAGCTGGCGGGACTGCTAGTGGAAAAACAAGCATGTTAAACTCTCTGGCAACAATATTCCCACCAAACCAGAGGATTATAAGTATAGAGGATACAAGAGAGATAATGCTGCCCAAATATCTCCATTGGGTACCACTAAACACCAGGCTCCCAAACCCTGAGGGGAAGGGAGCAGTAACAATGGAGGATTTACTAGTAAACTCTCTAAGAATGCGCCCAGATCGAATCATTGTTGGAGAGGTTAGAAGAAAAAGAGAGGCAGAGACATTATTCGAGGCAATACATACAGGGCACAGCGTATATGCAACTATTCATGCGAACAATGCAGAGCAAACAGTTGAAAGACTCACAAACCCACCAATAGAAGTGCCTAGAAGCATGATCCCAGGTATAAGTATGATAATAGTACAATTTAGAAATAGACGCACAGGTATTAGGAGAACATTCGAGATAGCTGAGATCCTAGAAGATGGGACTCCTAGAACAATAATGAAATATAATCCAAAAAAAGATAGAATAGTAAAAGTTGCGGAATCGAAACAATTATTCAAAACTCTTAGAGAATTCACTGGTTATAGCCTAGTAGAACTAAATAATGAGATAAGAGAAAAGCAGAAAGTGTTAAAATATCTTGTTGATAAGGATATTGTAGATGTGCATGATGTTGGAAGAATAATGGCCCTCTACTATACTGATAAAGAAGAATTATTTGACTATATAAAGAGAGGAGAGGTGCCTACTGATGAGTCTCTATAAAAGGCTTTCTTCTCTCAACCCAGGATTAAAGGAAAAACTAAGGATAGCAAGATACAAAGGGGGAGTAGAAGAATATACAAAAAAGACATTTCTCTCTTCATTATACCTATCTATTGGTCTAAGCATAATAATATTCATGCTTCTCAAGAAACCCATAGCATTCCTCTCATTCTTCTTTTTATTCCCATTAATGTTTCAATACATGTTAAGAGCAGTAGATGTAAAGATTGCAAGAATCTCAAGAGAAATGAGTAAAGAAATAGTATTTGCAACAAGATTTCTGATAATTGAACTAGAATCAGGGATCACTCTATTTGAAGCATTAAAAGGAGTAGCTGAGAACTATGAAACAATAGGGCAATATTTTGGAGAAATAGTTGACAAGATTGAGTTAGGAACACCTATAGAACAAGCACTAAGAGAAGCAGTTGAAACAACTCCTAGCAATGATCTTAGAAGAGTATTATGGCAAATATTGAATAGTATTAGCACTGGTGGAAATATTGCTGATTCGTTGAGAACAATCATTGATCAAATAGTAAGAGAAAAACAGATAATGGTAAAAGAATATGGGAGAAAGCTTAGTCCCATGGCAATGTTTTATATGACTGCAACAATTATATTGCCCAGTATTGGTACAATAATGCTTGCAATACTAGCAATGTTTACTGGTATAAAACTCACACTTCCCGTGCTCTTAGTATTAGCAGGTTTAATAGTCTTTATACAGCTTAGTTTCCTTGCAATGATTAATAGCTCTAGGCCACCAGTAGAGATATAAAAAATGAAGAAGAATAAGGATAAAAAGAGGAATAAGGGAAGAATACTAAAGAAATATTTAAGACTTGCTGGTAAACAAGTAGAGGAGTATGAATTAATACATAAAAGGGTTAAGAAATGGTCAATAATAATCACTATTCTTCTAACATTAATAGTTATATACAAGG
>JAGGZC010000076.1 GCA_021162185.1 Candidatus Woesearchaeota archaeon
ATAATAATTCACCCATGATAATGAAGGCTAGGTATTATTCACTTATGATGGGTGTTAGGAATGCTATAGATTATTATAGATTAATACCAAAAGAGGAATTATATAAGATCAAGAAGCGCAAGATTAGGAGAAAAATCAAAACAAATAAAAAGCCACAAAGGGTTAAAAGGCTTGAGAGAGGAGAAAAATGATTCATATGGGAAGAGGTAGAGGGCAGAGAAGAATTGTATTTCTTATCCCGATAGGAATATTACTCCTCTTAATCCTCTTATATTCTCCTCAAATAATTAATGCCCTAAGCTTTACTGTTAATCCTACTATTACCCCTAGCGAAGCATATACAACCACTGATCTTACCTGTACATGGAATCTCAGCATTGATGCCACTAGTTGGAATGCATCATGGTATAATGGTTCAACATTATTCAAGAAATATTCTTTCAATACCACTAATCCCGGGTATAACATCACTCTTAGCCATCTCAATACATCTAAACATGAAATATGGAAATGTGTGATCAATGCTACAAATGGATCCATAACTATTAGTGGGGAAGATTCTATAGAGATAAATAATTCAAGACCAGACACTCTATCCTTGTTTTATTATAACTCTACTAGTTCTCAATGGATACTTGTTGATGGTCCGATAACAATAATGGAAGACAAAGAGGCTAAATTTGATATAAATGGAACAGATCCTGATAATGATGCATTGACATATGCATATAGCCATATATCTCCTACTGATCCATTAGCAGATTCCTCTTTTAGTTCATCTACAGGGTTATTCGTATGGACTCCTGTACACTCAGAAGTAGGATTACATAGATTCCTATTCACAGTCATAGATAATGAGGGAATAGGCCTAAGTAATGCATATAATATAACAGTAAAAGAAGTGAATGATAAACCATATTTCTCTCCATCCCTTCAAGACCAAGTAGTCGTAGAAGGAAACTGTTCATGGCAATATATTATATATGGGACCGATGAAGAAACACCTAATGGTCCTTTTAATTTTTCGATATATAATATTACACCCTCCTTGTCTACTAATCTATCAATAGATGTATTAAGTGATAATAAGTCAGCAAGGATCTATTTTGATCCATGTCCAACATTCTTTGATAGAGGAAACCATACAGTTATAGTTGTTATAGAAGAACTCAATGATACTGGATTCGGATTAGAGAGCAATAATGCATCATTTAACATAGAAGTAATACCAGTGAATCATGCTCCCAATATTTCTATAGTAAGTAATGCAACAGGAAAACAGGGGCAGGCATTTTATTATGAATTCAATGCTACAGATCTAGATAATGATACAATAATATTCTCTATAACACCATTAGAATGCACTTCTTCTATTAGTAATCCATGGATAAACTATTTGACTTATAATACTACCTATAGTTATGGAGGAGGATCCTCTTCTTTTGGTAAAGCAGTTATAAATATATCTGCAAGTAACTTTACGAATGATTTTGTTGTTTGTAGTGGCAACGTATTGCTCATAGCAAGTGATGGTAAAGAAAACTCTACGAGGACTGCTTATTTTAATATCACCAATATAAACGATCCACCAACCTTACATGAGATAAGTAACTATGATAATTATCTTAGCCAGAAGAATATATCAAACCTAACAGCATATGCCAACACACTATTTTATTATAGGGTCAATGCTACTGATCCAGATTTATTACTCCTCCCGAGATTTAGTGAGGCATTGAACTATTCTACTAATGATTCAAGAATACCTATAGATTCTTCAACTGGATGGATAAATCTTACTCCTAATGAGTCAATGATTGGGAATTATACGATCAATATAACTGTGAAGGACTTAAATAATAGCATGGACTCAATTATAATGTATCTTTACATAAAAAATAATACCCTACCAGAACTAAGAAACATATCCATATATTATGATGGAATACTAAACTATTCTACTATTGGAGATAGCATTACGAGTATTCAGGGCTATGAAGATAGAAACCTTCTAATAGATATAAATGCAACAGATAAGGAGGATTGTCCAGGTGGGGATGATTGTGGGAATATAACATATTCATTGACATATTCAAAGATTGATCCTTTCATCTCTGGAGCAAATAGTAGTGTTAATATAAGTATTAATAGCACAACAGGAATTATCAATATCACGCCCAAACAATTAGAAATAGGGCTATACAATCTGTCGATTACTATTACTGATAGTCTAGGAGCAGTAACTACAAAAGACTTATTATTATACATAAACTATACGAATGACAAACCAAATATTGACTCGATAATAATACCAGACAAGATAGTTGTAGATCATCCAGCAGTTATAACAGTATATGCTAGTGATGAAGATCTAAACATTCCACAAGCACTCGTAATGGATAATAACTATAGTGCTTTTAATGAGTCCTTAGCATTGTTCACAAATATCTCTTGGAGTTATACTCTTACAAAGATTGATCAATCCTCATGGCAAATCTCTTTTACTCCAAATCAGTCACTAGAAGGAAATCATTCTATCAGGATATGGATAAATGACTCTATGAATAATTCATGTGTGAACTGTTCAGGTATAAATGAGAAGAGTATTACAATAGAAATACTTGCAAAAACATTAGACCCAAGAATTGAGAATATATCAGTGTATGACCTAAATAATTCTGTGTATATACTCAACTGGACCTCGACTTGGAATCCGGACATAAGCGAGATTAATGTATCCACGAGTGAGAATAGATCTATCCTCATCAATACTACTGGTTGGAATGATGAATTAAGCTATGATCAGTTAAACTTTACTTGGATAATGGATAATACCACTCTAACAACTACTGGTAGTGCTTCAAGAATATTTGATCTAGACTTCTTTAGTCAAGGCTCCCATGAGATTATTGTGATAGTAGAGGATACAAGAATGAATAAGGATAACATAACTATTAGTCTAAATGTCTCGAATATTAATCGACCACCAGTATTACTAAATCCTTTGCTCAACCTGTCTGGAAACAATTCGATTGATCCATATTTTGAGGATCCAGAATACTTTACAGGATTATGGAATTCCTCAAATCTATCTGAGACTGCTCACTTCTATGATCCAGACCTAGAAGAATTAACAATAGATATTGCTCAGACTACTTGTAATGGGATAGCTGATATAGAGATAAATGGTAGTGGTATAAAGGTATATGGACGCAGACTCGGAAGTTGTTGGGCAATATTTAGAGCTAAAGACCCATATGGGGAAAGTATTACTAGTAATAATGTATCAATAGAGGTTACTGATATATTACCAGCAGAGAATGTACAAGTACCATCTAGTGGAGGAGGTGCCACTACTACTCAACAAGTTCCAGTCCCAATACCAGAAGAGATAGAGAAACCAGATCCTATAAGCATTATTGCCCCTTCACTCGTCACAATATATTCTAATCGGTCAATAGATATACCAATAGTGGTTAATAATACATGGACAAATGATATATATGGAGTTATTCTTAGGGCAAGTGCTAATGTTTCGAACATATCTATGCATTTTTCGAAAGACAAGTTCGAGAGAATTCCTTATAAGGGCAGTGAAAAAGTGATACTCACAGTTACAAACTATAGGCTTGGGGAAAACTTTGAAATAATTGTTTCAGCAGATGTAGCTGACCCAGAATTTACTGATACAGCACTAATAATGATTAATTCTCTAGAAGCAGCTAGTATGGGAGAAGATCTAAAAACAAAGGTAACATTTGCACGAGATCTATTAGGACAAAATCCTGAGTGTGTAGAGCTCAACGAGTTATTACAAGAAGCAGATGAATTAATAGCCGATGGTAACTTTGAAGAAGCAAAACAATTGGTACAGGGGGTTATTGATGGTTGTAAGTATCTTGTATCTAAGGCTAGGAGCAAGGAAGAAAAACCTCAGAGCATGGAGGAATATATTAAAAGAAAGATTTTAAAGAACCCTAACTTCTGGATCTCAGCAATCCTTATTTTTACACTACTCGCAGTAATCCTTATAGAAGCATATAGGTCTGTGAAGACAAGAGAAAAGGAGGAAGAGTCATGAAGCGATAGCTTCATATAAATCTCTTAGTTCCTTGTATACCTTTTTCTTTTCCTCAATGCTTAGTAAGGAATCATAGATTTTTAATGCCTTCATATATCTATCTCTTGCTTCTTTGTTATTATTAGAAGCAATAGCAATGGAAGCCTTGTTTAGCTCTTCTCTAAACATTTTCAATGCTTCTTTCTCTTCCTCAAACAGGATTTCCCCTTTTTCTTCTTTTTTATTCATTACTACTCCATCCATCTCTAATGCTTTCTCTTTCTTTATCCTTTCTATTAAAGCCCTACCAGGAGATCCTGGTGGAAGCTCTTCTGGTATAATTATATCTATTATCAATGCAAAGGTTTTTAACAATTCTTTTATCTCTTCACTTGTAAACTTTAAATCACTAAACTCTATAAATGAAACCTCTTCTAGAAATTTGTCTAACATTTCTCTAGTATCCTCATCTATAAACACCTTTGCCAGTTCTTCTTCTAGTTCTTCATATGTAAACTCATAGTCTATGTGTAGATATCTCTTGAAGAATTCTTTTACAAAATGATATAGTTCTTCCTCTGTGACAATCTTTTTTGTTAATAGAAAATCAATCTTTTCCAATGCTTGTTCTTTTATTGCTAGATCATGATTCTTTCCATTACTCATGCCCCCACCTCTTTTCTTTCATTTTTGAATTATTTTAATCCTAGATTCTTCTTAATATATCTTAGGTATGGGTTCTTCTTATCTTCTCTTAGCATTCTTTCAAGTTCTGTTGGCCCAAGTATTCTTGCAGCTACTTCTAAATATGCATTCCATATCTTTTTTGGTTTTGATAGCATGACTGGATTGGCATTCATAGCTGCTTTTAATATATCCTTATTGAAGGGTATGTACCCAATGATTCTTTCACCAATTTTTTCAGCAATCTTTTTCTTGTCTATCTTTCTTGGATACTTCTTGTTTTCTACAACTATTACTCCTAGTATTTTCCTATTAAGCTTTTTGAGTAATTCTTTTATCATTAAACCATTATCAATGCTTATCTCTTCTGGATTAACTATTATTATTGCTTCATCCACCCCTCGAGCAATTGCTGCTACTTCTTCTCCCCTTCCAGGAGGAGTATCTATGAGGATTATCTCTGAATAATCTTTCAATCTTTGGATGATTGGTTCAATACTGAAGAGATCTAGAGTTGTGAGATAATTAATCCCCGAAGATCCGGGGATTACTAATAGTCCTGTTTCATGAGGGAATACCGCTTCTAGTATTGGGTATTCATTGTTTACTGCTCCATGGAAATGTTTGTCTGGGCTTATCCCAAGCCAGTTAGCAATGTTGGGAGAAGATATGTTTCCATCTACTACTAGCACATCTTTTCCTATCTTGCTTAGAGCCATTCCTAATAATAGTGTACTAGTAGTTTTTCCTACACCCCCCTTCGCACTAAATATTCCTATAACCCTTGAGTCTATTGGTTTTGCCATCTTAAAATATATCTATTCCTTTTTCGTCTTCTTCTTTTTCTTCTTCTATATATTTCCCTGCTTTTTCTTTTAGGTATTTGAGCAGTTCTTTTATCACCATAAAATAGTTGGTTATTGTTTCTATATCTATATATGTTTCTTGGTTGTTTACCACTCCTATTAATGTTACATTCTTCCTATATTCGTTTTCCGCTCTTAGCTTGCTCTTCATAAATGAGTTCAGAAATTTATAAAGTTTTATATTATCCTCTACCACTTGTTCAGGGTATAGTTCTTTTATCTTTTTCAGTTTCTGTATTATTGATTCCGGAGCTTCTTCGATTTTCCCTTCTCTCACAGCTATTGCTAATAATCCATCAAATATTACTTGGAATGCCTCTAACATCCTGTTTATTGCGTTAATAATTACATCCCCAGTTCTAGTGTATTTGAGGCTTACAAACACTTGGTGTTCCGCTCTTCTTAAATGCAATTCTGCTTCATCCACGAATGGCTTTATTTTTCCAGGACTCATAGATATCAATCCTCTTCTTTATCTTTTCTATAAATGATTTTATTATTGGAACATATCTCTTTATCTGATCCTGTGTAATTGTTCTTAACCTATAGTCATTATTACTAATAATAAATTTTTCATGTCTACTGAACTCTATGCTAGCAGTTCTGTGTTCTTGTATAATATTGTATACCTCTTTTACTATTTTTAATTCTTGTGGTGTAAACCCGTAATCCTTCTGAAATCCTTCTTTTAACAGTTTTAGCTTTGTCATGAACTCTTTTGGAAGAGCGTTGATCCTCTTCCATTCATATTCAAAGCTTGTAGCAGCTGTAAGTGATTTTTCACAAGCATTGAGTAATTTCTGGATTATGGCTAATAACATCTTTGGATCCCTAACTAAGGGATAAGTCATGATTAGCATATGATCAGCCACTCTTACTTCTTCCATTGCTTCTCTTAACATTTCCTTATAATCCATTTTGATCTACCTAATTATTAACTATTTTTATATTTTTGTATTTCTTCACTAAACCCTCCTGCTGGTAATGCGTGTAACACTTCTTCTATGCTAGTATTTAACATTCTTGCAATCTTCTTGGCTATAACTCCTTTTTCAATGTTTCCAGGTCTTAGGATGAGATAACTCTCACACCACTTTGATACGCTTTTTTTGGGACCAGACATTAAAAAATCTTCATATATTCCAAGAGCAAGGTCTAATTCTCCTCTAATATTTCTTATATCTCCTCTTAAGATGAATGCACCTCTAGGGAGGTATTCTCCACTTCTAGGAGTTTTTACTACTTGTTCTGGCTTAGCGATTGCTACATTATAGCTATATATTCCTTCTCTCCAAGCCCTGGAAAATGTCACAGCAAACCTTGCTGCTTCTTCTATGTCTTCCTTTGGTGCATTTTCACCATTCTTTACTACTATGAATGGGCTTCCTCTTAATTCACAGTGTAGTACTAGATCCTTCTTTTCTGTATGCTTCTTTATTAATGATTCGTTACTAGAAGCATCTCTCCCTCCAACTACTAAGAAGCCATTAATCGTGATAAACCATCTATAGCTATGGAACCATTTCTTTTTCTTTGCTTTCTCTCTAATTTGCTGTTCCTCTACTATTCTTTCCTCTACTCTTTGCCTAACTTCTTGAATTTTTTCCAATATCTTATTCTTCTTTTCTTCTAGCAACTTTAAAGCTTCCTTTGTTTTCTCAGCTTTCTTTCTATGCTTCTTTGCTTTTTCAAAATATCTAGCAGCATTGTTATTAATATCTAGATCTGGGTCAAGTATTATTTCCATTAGCAATCACCCAGGGGATCAACATATATTCCTCTATCAGTACAGATCTCTTCTTTGTCAAGCCTATCTATTATTGGGTAGACATCTACTCTTACACTCTTATTTTTTACATATTCTATGTTTGCTTTTATGGTTTCTCCTTTTGCTGCTTTTTGTTCAATAATCTTGTCGACAACATTTAGATCTTCATCAGTAATCCTTACAAGTAGACCTTCTATATTAGTGTTTCCTTTTACTAGTACCACGAGATTTATTTTTCCATTATTATAACATATTGTTGGTTTCTCTCCTATCTTCATGAATTCTATTTCTGCATCTGTACAGCTAGCAATGTTTATATTAGTAGTCCAATTCATTATTAATGCTCCTATGGCTACTGCAAATGCTATGAGTATAACTGTTGCTAATAATGGAGACATAGCTCTTCTGTGTTTGAAATCCATATGTTAATAGATAAGAGACTACTATTTAAATATTTTTAAATTTGTGTTTTGGAAATATTTAAATAATCTCTTTGATAACGAATAAACTGGGAATGGAAAAAGACGCATTTATAATATATGGGGACTATGAATATAATGATAC
>JAGGZC010000017.1 GCA_021162185.1 Candidatus Woesearchaeota archaeon
GAAAAACACTACTAGCAAAAGCAGTTGCAAATGAGAGTGGTGCGAACTTTATAGCTGTTCGTGGACCAGAATTGTTAAGCAAATGGGTTGGAGAATCAGAAAAAGCAGTGAGAGAAGTGTTCAGAAAAGCCAGACAAGTAGCACCAGCAATAATATTCTTCGACGAGATAGACAGCCTTGCACCTAGGCGTGGATTAAGATCAGACTCAGAGGTAACAGAGAGAGTTGTGAATCAGATACTAACAGAGATGGATGGTATACAAGAGTTTGGAGATATAGTAGTGATAGCAGCAACCAATAGGCCAGACATGTTAGACCCAGCATTGCTCAGACCAGGGAGATTTGATAGAATCATATATACACCGGTCCCAGATCTAGAGACAAGGAAAAAGATATTCAAAGTGCATACAAGTAAACTAGCATTAAGTAAGGATGTTGATATTGATAAACTAGCAGAGACCACTGATGGATATGTGGGGGCGGACATAGAGGCTATATGTAGAGAGGCAGGAATGCTTGCATTAAGAGAGGGAAAAACAAAGATAGAAATGAAGCATTTCAATGAAGCAATAAAAAAGATTCCACCATCAGTCACGAAGGACATAGAAAAGATCTATAAGGACATGGCTCGATACTTTTCTCGTGCAAGAGCAGAAGAAATGAAGAAAGAAGCACCTAGCTATTTCGGTTAGCTTTCTTACTAGTTCTCCTCTTCTTTATCTTCCTTTCTTTTAATATCCTATAAATAGTAGATTTGCTAATATTCATACCAGTCCTCTTCTTGAATTCACTAATAATCTCTTTAATTTTCATCCCAGCTTGATAGAGGCCTATAACTATTGACTCGTATCCCAAGCTTTTAGCAATTCTTGAATCATATCTAGATCTATGAATATTCGATGGATCCACATTGTGATTCCTAAGAGCATTTATCAGTATATCCCTAGCAAGATACGCATTCATATATATTCCATACTCTCTTCTAATCCATCTAGAGATCTCGCTAAAAGAAAGGTTTCCAGAGTAGAGATCTATAATTCTCTGTTCTAATAGAGAAACTGGTGGTCCATATCTCTTTTTTTCTTCTCTTTCTTCATAATAACTTTGTCTCATAGATGGCTTAGTAGAAGATCTATGCCTGTAATTGTTTAATATCCTCCTAGCAACTAATGGTAGAGAGAAGAGTGGTAATGCGAATAGAGAATAAGCCCAATTCTTTTCTTTTGAACCAGTATTCTTGACCACTTGCTTCTTGTCCTCTCTTTTCTTAGCATATTCTTTCCTCTCTTTCATAGCCCTCTCAATAGCCCTATTCCTACTAGAAGCCACATAAATGGCTTCCTTTCTTCGTCTCTCTTCTAGCCTGACTTCAAGCTTCTCTTCCAGTTTATATCTCCTATTTTTATCCCTCCTTGATCCGTGTCTTGATAATCTTCCATCACTTTTAAACTGATCTTTTCTCGCATATACCTCTTTAAAAACTCCATAATTCTTCCAAAGGGCATAGATCTCTTCTAATGCCTGCTCATTATCTCTCTCTGGGAGAATAATCACTGGGACTGGTTGAGGGAGATCTCCATACCTAGGTTTTCCATTATAGATCCATCTTACTAATTCTTCAAGCTTCCTGTTACTAAGCCTTATACATCCCTGTGTTTCCCTAGCCCCCAATGTTGATTTGCTATTAGTCCCATGTATACCTATCCCTCCACCTGTTTTCCCTAGAGACTTATCAATATTATTAGGATAATCAAGTCTCAAGAAGTATGGACCATAAACCTTTTCTCCTCTAAAAAACCAGTCTCTACTATCATCAATCCTAATAATTCTATATAATCCTTCTGGTGTCTTCTGGTCTCCCCTTCTTTCTTTGTCACCAGGATTAATAGCAATACTTGCTTTCCCCCCTAGTAATAATTCCCATTGGTTTTTTTCTTTATCATAACTATATGCATATAACCTCCTCTTCTTCTTATCTATAACTATTAACTTATCAGTGTTAATAGGTGTAAGATTCTCAATGATTGTATAACTCTCCTGCTTAGGTTTATAATTATGAGAAAAGGCTGGATATACCCTGCTAGGAGTGGCTAATACAAAAGTTAAACCCACTAGCAGTGTGTTTATTAATTTCTTTAACCCCATGATATATATATCATTTAATCTTAATAAAGATTTTGATATGGAAAAATCGGGGATCTTTCATAGAATATCGGAAAGATTTCAAAAAGAAAAAACTTTTAAATCAGAACAAGAGTCATATACCCATGGCTCAGAAGAAAAAAGAGGAATACAGGGCAATATTCACAAAGGATAGAGTAGTGATAAGAGATGAGAAAGCAATAGATGATCTTTGGAATAATGGGAGATACGGACAAGTACTACCAAACAAGGCACTACAATTAAGTCTTATAGAAGCACTCTACCTCATGGATAGAGGGAAAATAGTAATAGTTGATAGCAATGGAAGAAAGATAAACTTTGAAAAATTTGTAAAGAAGGCATCAAAAATAGAGCCTAATTTTTGGATTAGATATGTTGTCTTCAGTGATCTCAGGAAGCGTGGATATATTGTTAAGACTGCTTTAAAATTCGGAGCAGATTTCAGGGTATATGAGCGAGGAGTAAAACCTGGAGAACAACACGCTAAATGGATTGTTTATGCTGTACATGAAGGTTCAGTGCTTACTTGGCACGAGTTTGCAGCTAAGAATAGGGTTGCTCACAGCACAAAGAAAAAGTTAATGGTTGGAATTGTTGATGATGAGGGAGATGTAACTTATTATGAGATTAAATGGATTAGACCATAAAAATGCCAAGCACTCCTCCAAAGGAAAAGGTTTTGGAATTCATAAAGATGTATGGTCCAACTATTCCTTTACAAATAAAGAAAGCGTTAGGAGGGGAACTACTATTTATTGGGGCAGTGCTCTCAGAATTGTCTAGTAGTGGAAAGATAAAGAGTACTTATCTAAAATATGGTGGAACACCATTCTATTATTATCCTGGACAAGAACATAGACTAGTAGGACTTATAAAATATATGAATGAGAAAGACCAAAGAACAGCATTATTACTAAAAGAAAAAAAGATTTTAAGAGACTCTGAGCTCACACCACTACAAAGAGTGAGTATTAGGACATTGAAAGATTTCGCAATACCAATCATGATCGAGATTGCTGGGAGAGAAGAATTATTCTGGAAATGGTATTTGACAAGTGATGATGAAGCATTAAGAATAATAAAGGAAAGACTGGGAATAAGGATAAAGGAAGAAGAGAGAGAAGAAACAAGAGTTGAAGAACGAGTAGGAGAAGAGAGAGTGGAGAAAAAAGAGAGAAGAGAGTTGGAGAAAAAAGCAGTTAAGACTAAAACAAAGAGGCTTAAAAAAGAAGAATTAATAATGCTTGCAAGAAGAATACTAGAAGAAAGAAAAGCAAGAATATTAGATGTGTTATCAACCAAGCCTAGTGAAGCAGATTTTATAGTGGAACTACCAACATCTATGGGTAATGCAAGATATTTTTGCAGGATAAAGGCAAAGAAGACTATTAATGACGGAGACCTAGCATCCGCGTTCCTGATAGCTAATTCAAAAAAGATGCCACTCCTCTTCATAGCGCTTGGGAACATTACAAAGAAGGCAAGAGAACTTGCAAGAAAAGAGTTCCCAGGAGCAGTAATAGTCGAGAATCCAGAATAATTACATTAATAAACAAAATTCTTTCGTTTTTCTCTTGATAAACAAAATAAAAGCACGCTCTTCTTCTTGTTAGGAGGTGATAAAAAATGGCAAAGCAAAAAACCGAGAAGGAACTAAAACAACCAATAGTTGAGACAAGGATAAAGAAGAGCAAGGATGGAAAATGGATTGTATTTAAGACTATTATAACTGATATAAAGCCCATAAGTTACTATGAGAAGGTTTTAGAATAATTTTTCCTTATTTTTTTCAATATTGAAAAGATTCTTTTCTTGTTTGAAAAAAAGAGTAAATAATTCGAAATATTTAAATAGTGGCAGGATATCTTCTAAATAAAAACAATTGGAGGGGGATAATAA
>JAGGZC010000045.1 GCA_021162185.1 Candidatus Woesearchaeota archaeon
TTTAACACTATGTCTTTATAGTTTTTTCCTTGAGTAGCATTATCCTCGAGGAGCTGGAGAACATATTTTTCTATTGGTGTTGATAATGGTTTATACTTGTATAGATCATCAGTCCTCTCATTGATAATATTCCTCCACTTCTCTTTATCCAGCCCCCTATCACCCCCAGCCATTCTTCTCTCTAATAATAACTCTTTTAATTCATCTAGATGCTTTTCTTCTATTTCATATCTAACTACTAATAATCTGGGATTTAACTTGAGATAATGGTCTCTTAGATAATCAATAAATCTTAAGTTTGGATTCTCTTCTCGTCTATACCTAAAGGATTTGAGAAAACTAGAAATGATTTCCTCTAATTCCTGTTTTATTGGGTTTATGTCTTTTTCATTTAATGTTTCTTTTGTAGCCACCAGTAATCTTGATATACCCGCATAGCCATTGGCACTATATAATTCTTGAAAAATAGATGTAGAATCATTGTTTTCTGCATACTTGTTAATAGTATCATGATCCACACCAGTATCCATGGCCTCTTCTTCAAATAGTTTTCTAAGTGTTAACATAAATCCTAGTGGTGCATAGAATAATGCTCTTTCTTTTGGATAAACATTTGTTTTATCAATAAAGACAACTCTATTAATCTCTCTTGCGGGAGTGGAGAATGCTTCTATAAATGCTTCTTTTTGCATGCTTGCTATATGAGCTCCTTTTTCTTTTGTATAGTGTTCATATCCACCCATGATATAGGAGAAATCATCAAAATAAATTCTGGTAACTAAACATTCCTCTTTTTCTGCTTTAAATCTCTCTTTTATTTTTTCTATCGTAGTTGTCTTCCCAAATCCTGGGGGCATGTAAAACATTACTATTGTTAAAGTGTTGGTTACATCATGCATATGTGTGGTTTTTACCACTAATTAATAAATATTTCCCTATTTCCTGATCTCTAAGACCTCTACATAGAGTTGTTTTAGAAGTTCTTGATAATCAATATTGCCTTCTTCTACTAGCTTCATCTGATTTTCAAGTCTTCTAGTTGCTTCTTCTGATACATATTCCTCAAAGTTCTGGTTTAGATAGTTATAAATCCTTGATCCTAAAATAGTGCTCTCATACCTTTTTGGTGGATAAAGAAGTTTAAATAATTTTTAGTGCACCTTTCTTGTGTTTATACAATTAGTGGGGTTACATATACCTCTAAAAACGCGGCGATTATTAATAATATTATGCTTAATATTAGTAAATCTGAACTGTCCACGATTATGTGCTCAAATTTCCTTGTATAGAAATCATGCCTAATAACTGCTACGCTTATTATTCCTCCTGCTAGTCCAGCAGTGAAATATGCGAGGATTTCGACTACTCCATGGATACTATACCTAAGTATTGCTAATGGGACTACTTGTAGATAATGTGCAATGCTTGGAGCACTATTCGCAGCTATTTTTGCTAATTCTGTTCTTGCAAAATTTCCCATAGCTGTTGCTATTACTGATGCATTCCAAGTCATTATGAATATGGCTCCCAACCCATATAGAAAGCTGAAGAGCACACAGAACATTAATACTTTGAAATTATTTGCAAGTATTCTCACAAAGATTCTTAATCCTGAGGATAAATAGCCAGATATGCCTGTATCTATTATCGCCCTAGAGTTTATAGCGCTAATTGTTTCTGCTTGCGCTTTAAATGCATATCCCACCATGCTTGGGGGCATTACCATATACATGAAAAAGAATCCGAGACTTATACCTATGAATAGCATTATGAAGACTGTTAAAGCCTTTCCATGCTCTTTTAACAAGAATTTCTCTTCTACATCCTGTAGGTCTTTCTCTTCTTCATATTTAATAGTAGAATACACTAATGGTATGCTCGCCATTGTTACTAAGAATACTGAAACCATGCTACTATATTGTTTGAAGACCCAGATCCCTAGAAGTGTGCCTATAACAGCATAAACAAAGCCTATTATAATCATCTCTCCTGGCTTTTTTTCTGCTTTTACTGCATCCACTAGTGATTCAAGCACCATTTTCAAGCAGTATTGTTCTTAATGCTTTTTCAGGATCAGGATATCTTGATAGGAGATATGGATTAACCATCTTTATATCATTATCTATGAATATTACTATATTTAATTCTTTCGGAGAACCATTCATTATTCTCAATATATCCTCTACTAATCCATTATAATAGCTTATAGCTATAAATAGTTTCTCTTTCTTCTTGTCTATATACTCTTTATATTTTTCTATATCTTCTACTGGTATCCAGAGGTTTTCTCCTGTGCGTGTTTTCTCTATGATTAAACCATCTCTCTCCTCTATTCCCTTTATATCCCTCCTAGTAGCTAATCTATGCTTAACAATACTCAAAGTTTTCTGGTAGAGATGGCTATTCATACTGGAAAAGT
This sequence comes from Candidatus Woesearchaeota archaeon, assembly GCA_021162185.1. Taxonomy (GTDB): domain Archaea; phylum Nanobdellota; class Nanobdellia; order Woesearchaeales; family JAGGZC01; genus JAGGZC01. The sequence continues at coordinate 2,420 of JAGGZC010000045.1, forward strand.
TATGGTTTGCCTATAAAAATTTTGTTGTTCCAAAAGAAAGATTTTTAATATGTCAAACAAAACCATATTTCATGAAAGAGAGGAGTGAGCAATTAATCACTACGGGAACATATCTCGATAAACTCCTAGGAGGAGGGATCGAGAGAGGGATAGTCACAACCCTATATGGTGCTCCTGGAACAGGGAAGAGTAATACATGCATGGCTATATCTGCAAATATTGCAATAGATAAAAAAGTGATATTCATAGATACAGAAGGAGGGTTTAGTCCTGAAAGAGTTAAAAGCCTTGTAAAGAATGAGGAACAAATGGAGAATATATTAGTATTAAAACCAATCACTTTCGAAGAACAAGCAGAGACGCTGGAAAAGCTTTCCAAAAAAGAACTATCCAATATTGGCCTCATAGTAATGGATGGTGTCGCAAGTCTATACAGATATGAAAGGGATAAGAGATCCATACAAGAAGTGAACCAAGAATTCGCGATACAGCTACAAAGATTAGTGGTTATTGCTAGGAAGAATAATCTCCCAGTAATCATAACTAATCAAGTGTATACTGATCCAGTGACTGGTAGTTTTAGAATGGTTGGAGGGGACATAGTGCCATATAGGAGCAAGACAATGATTGAACTATTAAGAATGAACAATGAGAGAATAGCGGTTCTTAGAAAGCATAGATCACTAAGAGAGGGTAGAGCAGTGAGATTCATTATAAAGGAGAAAGAGATGCCTGCCATAAGTGAGTTATTCTTCGAGGAGTAACCTCGTAGCGATTCTTCCAAGAATCCTTATAGCTCTATATAATTTATTTCTCTAAGAAGTCTTCAACGTTATACTTGAAGTCTGACTCTTTCTGTAGCATTCCCCTCTTTAACATATAATTCTTTGTAAACAAGTAAAATATTAGTGCTAGACTCTTTTTTCCCTTGTTGTTACATGGAACTACTAGATCAATCATTAGTGGTGTATTATTCGTATCACATAATGCTACAATTGGTATTCCTACTTTGTATGCGTCAATAACAGCATTCTTATCTGGCCATGGATCTGTAACAAACACCACTTTTGCCTCTGTAAATGTGCTTAGAGCAGGATTTGTTAGTGTTCCAGGGGGATATCTACCCGCTATTGCTCTTATCCCTGTGAGTTTGCTCATTAATTTTACTGCTCTATGGCTGTTTTCTCTTCTGCTTACTACCAATATCTCTTCTGGTGCATATCTTGACAAGAAGTCTATCATTATTCTTAGTCTCTCATCTATGGTTTCTAGGTTCATTATGCTTAATCCATCTGGTCTTACCTTATAAATAAAATCTTGCATATACTTATTTTTAAACTTTGTACCTATATGGATTCCTGATTTTAAGTATTCTTCTACCTCTATTAATAGTTCTTTTTGTGGCTCTGGCATGTTTCGAGGGGTATATAGATTATTTATAAATCTTTTCAAGAATTTTTTTCAATATTGAAAAGAATTTATAAGTATATAGATCCTAGATGAATTGGGACAATTGAGAAAATATATGCCTAAATGCTGTTAAACAAGTGGATGGTTACTTACAAGAGAGCCAGAAAAAAGCTTGTACAATATTAAAACTAAATATTTTTCAATTTCTCGTTAATCTCTTGTATCATTGAATCTATCTCAGGTGCTTCCTTCTCTCCCTCTGTTTGTTCTTGTTCTTCTACTTGTTGTTGCTCCTCTTCTAATTTCTCTACTTGTAGTTCTATTTTCTTTTTCTTGTGGAGAATTGAGCTTAAATCAATTCTTGGACGCTCTGGCATTAGTTCTTTCAATGTATTAACAGAATTTTTCAAATATCTTATGTCTTCCTCGTTTTTCCTTATAGATGTTAATGAGGCTTTTTCTTCATCTATAGTTATTTTTATGGATTTAACTAGTTCTAATACCTGCCTAGCAGTGGTTAGAAAATCTTTTTGTAATCCTAATGGATTACCAATACCAACATATACATTATTATTGCTCTTCTGCGCCATCTTATCCCTCGAACAATTGTTTATCTATCTCTCCTATTTTCTGCTTTATTTCTTCGAGCCTGCTCTTCCATTCCTCTATCTCTAGTCTCTCTTTCTCTCTTATCTCTTCTATTTCTTTAATTCTGTCTTCTACTTTTTCAAGTGTTTTCTTTATATTATCCATCTTGTTAAGTATCTGCTTGTATTTATCTATTTTTACAAACACTCTGGGCTCATCAACCAATTTTTTCACCCCCCATATATCTGTTCCTCTATCTTCAATATGTTTTCTTCTAGTTCTAATAGTTGTGATTTTATGCCTTGTTTTATATTTATAATCTCTCTCCTATGCTTTGCAATATTTTTCCATTTAGTGGAAAACTTGTTTATTAATCCTCCTAGCTCATTGAAGTTATTCATTAATTTATCATATGACTCAACATCTACAAATAAATGGTTTGGTAGTGTTTTCTTTTTTTCTCTTAATACTTCTTGTAGTTCATCTCCAAGTATTGCACCTTGTTTTCTCTCTACTTCCACTTGTTGTAAAGGCTCTTTAATCCCTATGCCCTGGTCTTCTATCTTTTTTTCTTCTTTGCTTTCCTCTTGTTTAATCTTCTCTCCTGCTTCTTGGAGTTCTTGTGTTTCTCGTGTCTCTTTCGTTTCTTTTTCTACTTCTTCCTTTTGTTTTTGTTGTTCTTTTTCTTCTCCTTTCTCGTCTTCTATGCCTAATTGCTGATTCATTAAGCCTAGTTCTTCTTCAAGACTCTTAAGGCTTTGCTCATAGAATTCTGGTGGTTTTGGTTCTGGTAACTCTTTTTTCTTCTTTCTAAAGATTCCTAGCATTTATTGCCCACCTCTTTCCCAGGGATATCTTGAAAGAAGAGCTCTTACTTAAAAAGGTTTTCTAACTACTAGTAAGTGGAAATCTTACAAATTTGACTGTAAATCTCTCGAAAAGAATTGCAAAACAATGATTAATATAAATATGTAACAATTGGTGATGGGGAAAAAGGGATTAATGACTCTCATGGGCCTAGCATTTCTGATAGCTTTGATTGAAATCCAGACATATGCATATGAAAACAATGATACAAATAACAATCTCTCGATCAACATAATAAACAGTTCTATAAACGAGTCATATAATGAATCGTTTTATAATAATCAGAGCAATCAGCGGGAGCCTATAAATAATATCTCATTATTCGGTAGGATAGTAGAAGTATATCCAAATCCCCCTGGTAGTGACTCAATGAGTGAATGGATAGAGGTAATAATACCATTAGAAATGCTGATGAACAATTCTATAGGCATAATTGTTGGTGATAGCTCAAGAAATGTGTCTTTGAGTAGGATAAGAATCAATTGTTCTGTTGTTATAATCAGTGAGAGAAATGATTCAAATTATTCTTGTTCAATTCTCTCTGCTAATGGGTTGATAGGTAATGGTCTGAATAATAATGGAGACTCACTATATCTATACTATGAGATAAATGGCTCTAAGACATTAATAGATACTTTTAGTTATGGCAAGGTTGATGAAGGGATGAGCATTAAGCGGATTAATGAATCTATCTTGATTAGTCCTCCAACTCCTTGCATGCTAGACACTTTGAATGAGAGCAATATAGATAATAGTAATAATAGTATAAATCAATCCATGAATAATACTATCAATGAAACATACAATGAAAGCTATTCAGAAGAAAATGAGTCTAACACCAAAAATAATTGTAGTATAAGTATAACATTAGATAAAGATATATATGAGCAAGGAGAAAAAATAAAGTATAAGATAAAGACAAACGAGTGGCCCGTAGTGTATTGGATAGAAGATTTATATGGGAATATTTTGAAAGAAAAAAGAAATACTACTAGTAGTGGAGAGAAGAGTTATACTCCAAGATTCATAGAAGAAAAAGCATTAGTAATACGTGCTAGTAATAAATGTGGAAATACTAGTAGGCTAGTGGTTGTGAAGAAGGGATTACAAGCCGAAACAAAGAGAGATGAAATAAGTATAGAGAAAATAAAATTGGATGAAGATCTATTGGGACTTGAGTATTATATTTATAGGTCTAATACTTCAAAAACACTAGTAGAAGCCAGAGTAGAGTGTGAGAAAGAGAAGACAACCATATTAAAAACCTATTTAGATAAATACTCAGGGGCCAGGATAAGGATTGATATACCTATAGAGATGTGTGGTGATTGTAATTTATCTATCCATGGGCTTGGGATAGAGAAGGTAGAGAAAATAAATATTCCATGCAAAAAGGATGAAGATGAAAAGCCCAGAGAAAGGTTAAGCATAGAGTCCATAGAGATGGATAGCTCAGCGCTAAGAGTGAAGACAACTCAAGACGTCTTTTTGAGATCTGGTAGCTTATTGTTTCTATCACGAAGAGAAAAGGATTGGAATATATTTAATGGTTCTTACTATAACAAGAAATATTCTATATGCCTTATGAATACTAGTGACTGTATGAGTATAAAGATATCTCCTCTATTTGAAAAAAAGATTTCTTGCTCGGGAGGGAGTGATATGAATAATAGTATTACCGGAATGACTGTGAGCAATGAGAGTAGTGGGAATCACAATATTAGCATTATAAGCTATGGCATTGTGGGCATCACGTCTCTATTTTTCTTGAAGAAGTTGTTGAAAAAATAAATAAAATTTTTAAATCCCTAATCAGAGCTATTGTAAGAATGGCAAAGAAAAAAGGAAAAGAAATAAAGACTAACAAGGAAAGGATTAGTGAAAAAGAAGCAAACCTGCTCGTAGACCAGGGATGGATAAGACTATATGTATTATTCGAAATAATTGGTAGACCAAAAGAACACGTAGAGCAAAAAATAGAGGAGTATGTAAAAGAGTTTAGCAAGGCTGATATGAGGATAGTTAAACTTGAAAGAGGAGAAGCAATCGAGGCGGGAGGAGATGAACATGGAAAATATTATAGTGTTGTAGCAGAAGCAGACATAGTTGTTAGTAGTCCAGAGAAGATATTAGATCTTGCTATAAACTATACTCCCTCCCATATAGAAATAATTAAGCCAAAGAAGATAGAGCTCACTGATTCTGGGTTTACCCATTTCTTAACAGACCTTCTACAAAAATTACATTATCTAAATTCTATAGCCATTGCTGGTAGCAGAGAGATACAGAAAAA
>JAGGZC010000004.1 GCA_021162185.1 Candidatus Woesearchaeota archaeon
ACTCTTAACAACTTGATCAACAACAAAAAGATAAACCATGTATATATAGTGATAATCTTAGGATTCCTTTTAGGGCTAATATAAAAATTTTTAATAGCACTAATTCTACCATACATTAAGGGCCCCTAGCTCAATGGTAGAGCGCCGCCCTCGCAAGGCGGAGGCAGCGGGTTCGATTCCCGCGGGGTCCATTAGCCTAAAGAAGCCCCCATAGTCTAGTCTGGATAGGACGCAGGGTTGCGGACCCTGTGACCCGGGTTCAAATCCCGGTGGGGGCGAATTAATTTCTATATTGAAAAATATTTTTTAAAAAATATAAGAAAAAAAATATATAAATGAGTCCTTATCCCACTATTATATGAAAGACAAGAAGATAATAAATACTCTTTTCAGGGAAAAACCTTTCATGATGATTGTCTCTCTATATGAGAAAGACTCTATCTATGCCTCTAGTCTTGCAAAACTTGTGGACTGCACATATAGCCATGTTGTAAAGGTTTTAAAAGAGTTTAGTAAGCATGGATTAGTAGAGTTTAAGAAACAGGGGAGAATAAAAAAAGTGATATTGACAAAAAAAGGAAAAGAGCTTGCTAGGCATCTCAAAATTGCTCTAGATGTATTATCCTAAACCAATATTAAACCTCTTCATAAGTTTCTTTAAATCCTTCTCGTTTTTAATATTCTTCATGAATTTTTTCATCTTTTTATACTGGCTTATGAGTTGTCTTACCTCTTGCTCACTTGTACCACTACCACTAGCTATTCTTTTTATCCTTGAATAATCTATTATTTCTGGACTTTCTAATTCTTGCTTTGTCATGCTCTGCATTATATGTTTCAATTTCTCTAATCTTTCTTGCTGGTTTTCTACTAATTCATCTGGTACAGCTAGGCTTAATCCTGGGATCATGGATAAGACCTTTTTCAAGGGCCCCATTTTGCTCATTGCTTCCATTTGCTCATACATATCTATAAGTGTGAACTCTCCCTTGAGAAATCTTTTTCCTAATTCCTCTGCTTTATCCTCACTTATCGCTTCTCTCGCTTTTTCTAGAAGGCTCTCAAGATCTCCCATTCCTAGGAGTCTTGAAACAAATCTCTTTGGTTCATATCTTTCTATGTCATCAATTCCTTCTCCTACACCGAGAAATAATACCTTTGCATTTGTATGAGTCGCAGCCACGAGAGCTCCTCCTGCTCGAGCTGTTCCATCCATCTTGGTAACAATTATTCCCGTTATACCTGTTGCCTCTCTAAATGCCTTTGCTTGACTACCAGCTGCTTGGCCTATATCAGCACTTAACACTAAGAATACTTCATCTGGATTGACTGCTCTCTTCAAATGTTTAATTTCTTCTATAAGTTCTTGTGATAAAGAATCTCTACCAGCAGTATCAATGATTATTATGTCATGCTTCTTTATTTTTGGCTCTATGGATTTATACCAGTCAGCTACATATCTAGGATTCCTGTTAGATGTATCTTCTATTCCTATTACTTCTACGTTTATCTTTTTTCCTAATTGTTTTAATTGTTCTAATGCTGCTGGTCTATAAGTATCTGTTTGTACTAATACAACAGAATAACCTCTTTTCTGATAATACGCTGCTAGTTTTGCAGCAGTAGTTGTTTTTCCACTTCCAAAGAGACCTACAAGCATGATCTTATATGGCTTCTTCGAGATTACTATTTCTCTTGACTCTTCTCCGAGGAATCTTGTTAATTCTTCATATAATATATTTATTATGTGTTCTTTTTTTGTTAGTCCTGCTGCTGGTTCTTCTTTTCTTGCTCTTTCTTTTATAGTCCTTGTTAATTCTAATACATCTTTGACCCCTACATCTGCCTTTATGAGCTCTCTCTGTAATTCTCTTATAACTTCTTCTAGCTCTTTATCAGTGAAACCAACTGTTTCCGCGATCCTTTTTAATGCTTTTCTTAGTGATTCCCCAAAGCTAGGCATGATCTATCACGCTCATAACATCTCTAAGGTTTATAAGATTTATTCCTCTCTCAACCACATCATCAATTATTCTTGGGCAAGCAGTGTTTATCCATATATCTATGAAATTATAATCAATCAACCTATCGAGATCAATATTGTTTGTTATGAATAAATATGTATTCTTTCCCTTTTCTCTTAGCTTTTTTTCTATTTCTTCCCCTAGCTTTACCCAGTTTTGCCCTGGTTTTAGTGATATGATTATCCCTATCTCTCTTGCTTCTAATAATTTTTTCTTCATTGCTTCTATATGCCTATGTATTCTCTCTATCTTTTCTTTATTTATCTTTGTAATACTCCAACTAATAGGGTTTATTACTACTACATTATTCCCTGCTAGGAGTAATGCTTCTCCATGGAATAGTCCATCACTAATAACTATTGCTGGCTTGTCTAGTTTCTCTATTGCACAACCAGTTATTACTCCTTCTTTTGATGAGTGTTTTGGTTTATATAAGAATACTTTTTTTCCATGCTGTTCCAATATACCTATTATTTCTTTTAAGATATAACTATATTGGCTACTAGTGAACATATAAAATTCTTCTGGTAACTCGTCTATTAATCTCTCTATTCCTTTTGGATCTACTCTTCTCTTTACTGGTTGAATAATTGTTCTCATAGAAAATAGTATCACTAATGTTTTTAAAAATGTTTAGTTTTATCTAGCAGCATCTGCTTGTCTCTCTAATTCCAACTTCTTGCTAATAGCAAAGCTATCAGTACTTAGATTATATGCGTTTATTATTTCCTCTGCAAGTGCTTGATATAGTTTTTTCTTTGAATTAAAAGCCTTTGCATATGCTCCCTGAGTCATGTATCTCAATGCTAGATCAATCCTTCTCTGTGGTGCTACTTCTACTGGTTTAGGATAACGAGCTCCTCCATATTCAATACTTGTGACTTCTTCTCTTGGAGCAGCATTTTCTATTGCCTTGACAAACACCGCAATAGGGTTCTGACCAGTTCTTTTTTCTATTAGTTCAAATGCCTTTACAACTTCCGCTATGATTGTCTCGGTGTTACCAGTGTGATGACCACTTGTCCTCTTATGCTTTTTTCCTTGGTGCCCAGTAACCATTAGTTTATTTATTAGTCTTTCAACTATGAATGTCTTTGATCTATAAAACCTTTGCCCTGCATATCTTGCTCCTGTCTTTGGAACTATTCTTGGGTTAAGACTTATATATGGCTTTATGCCTGGATCTGTTACCTCTATTCCTTGCACGCTCCACTTATTGAATACTTTTATGTCCATCTTTCTCCTTGTGGAGTAATATTTGTTTTATAAATTTTGTCATATCTCCATTCTTTGTTCTATCACTATTTTCTCAAGTATTTCTCGCATTTTTTTAATGAAGATCTCTTCTCTATCACTCTTTATTAGGCCCCCAGCAGCACTTGCATGTCCACCTGATATGCCTCCTAACTCTATTATTGGTTGCTCTATGAGCTTCCTCAAGTTATGTTTCTTATCTCTCTGCCTTATGGATATCTTTGTATAGCCCTCACTATTCCTAGCCATACCTATATATATCTCATACCCATATTCCCTCGAGATAATACTAGTAATAGTACCAATAATTGTTGATAATATGTTTTCTCTTGCATTAATAATCATGTATCCTTTTCCAAGAAGAACACTACTAGGGTTATTCATATTTTCCTTGACCCAGTTCAAACTGTTAACTATTGCTTGTCTATACTCTCTTATCACTCTTACTAATTTCTTTTCTATTCCCTTCACACCTAGACATGCTGCTATTCCTATACTTGCCTTTCCAAGCCTTCCACAAGCATTTAGAGCTGTTGCTAGGTCTCTCGCATCTCCAAGGATCAATGGCCTATTAGGAATAATATATCTATTCATTAATAAGTCCTTATAATCCTTATCTTTTGGCTTATGCATCAATAAAGCTGTTATTAGTCTATCCTTCTCTTCCTTTGTTAACTCATGATACATCCTCCAACCATTCTCACCCATAGGATTAATACCAATCTCTTGTAGGAATTGAATTGTACCACTCTCACTCCCAGTGACGCCCTCTATAAATATATCCCTGCTCTGTTCTATTACTTTATGCAAATATTTTGTTGTAATCCCCACTAGCTTCAAGCTTTTCTCTATCTTCATATACCCATTATTTACTGCTTCTTCTAGGATTAATTTGTTTATACCCCTGAGTTCTCCTTCTACTTCTTGTATATCTCCAAGGGCGCCAACTATTGCTAAGGATGAGAGATCAATATTTCTATTATCCAACTGTTTTACGAATAGATATGTTACTCCAGCACCACTGATTGATTCATAATTATTACTAAACATTTGTGGATTCACTAAGAATATATTTTCACCATAAGTCTTTATAGGTATCTCATGATGATCAAGAACAATTACTAGCTTATCGGATAGATAATTACTAATAGATTGTAGCATTCCACTACCAAGATCAGAGAAGATGTATGTAGAGTAGTCTTCCTTGCTCAGTTTTTCCAAAAACTCTTGTGTTAATTGAGGGACAATTGTTAATACATATCTAATGTTTGCACGTTTCATCGCCTTTACAAGTATCCCAGCACTAGCAATACCATCAGCGTCTAGATGACTAATAATCCTCACAGGCCTAGATTTATCCCTGTTATTAAACGCATTTATAGCTATTCCTATCTTCTCTTGGAGAAGGTTCAATAATTTATCCATCTTATGATACATATATCTTTACTTTTTCTGGTTCATATTTCCAATCAGCTGGAAGCCTTCCAATCCTCTTATAATATTTTTCCAATCTATGAATCTTACTCTCTGTTAACTGCAATCCTCTCTTTGCAGTCATATCTTTCTTGTGCTGCTCTAAGTGCTTCCTAATACTTATAGCCTTTCTTATCAATGAAAGCAAGTCCTCTGGTATTTGTGGTAATAATCCTTTCTCTTCTAGGATCTTTGTAATCTTTTTACCTGTAATAGTTTTTACATCTGGTATTCCATGACTGTCCCTAAGCCTTATTCCAATCTGACTAGGTGTTAATCCCTCTTTTGCATACTTAACTACTAGTAGCTCTACTTCTCTCTTATCATATGGTAGCCATACAGGGACAGTCTTCTTTACTGGTTTAGTACTCCTAGACTTTCCCTTTCTTCTAGAGTACATTCTCGCCATTTTATAGTCCTCCCCGAAGACTATCTACAAGTAGTCTTCGGTATGAGCAAGCACACAGCCGGCTCATCCTTTTAATGAAAGGAAAAAACCATGATTTTTAAAGGTTTTGTCTCTTGTACTATGGGGCCGCGGGGATTTGAACCCCGGTTACCACCACCCCAAGGTGGCGTGATACCAAGCTACACTACGGCCCCTGCTGAGAAAATGTAAAAGAGGATTGCTTAAAAATTTTTCTTTGCAATAAAAACAATCAGGAGTGTTATGCCTATAACAATTGATAGATCCGCAAGATTAAACACTGGCCATATGCAGAGATCAATATAATCAATCACTGCTCCATGAATGAGCCTATCAACAAGATTACTAGATATTCCTACGAAGAGGAGGGCTATCCCATAGTTATATATTCCCATCCACTTGTTATACTTGTTGTAAAAGAATAATAACCCTATCAGTAATAGAATATATATTATTATCATGGCATAGTTCATGATTATTGAATTATTAGCAATCCCAAATGCTATGCCCTTATTCATAAGCATTCTTATACCAGGACAAGTATTAGTAGAGAATCCTTTGAGGACTAATAATTTAAAATATTGATCTAGCAAGAATAATAATACTGGCATAGCTATGAATGCTTTTTTTACCATTCCAGCTTTCCTTCTCGTTGCTCTAGTATCCTTATAAGATAGTTTAATTGTTGTTTCAATGCATCCATCTCTGCTCTCAATGCATCCATCTTTAAGCTTAATACCTCAATATCCTTCTCTATGCTTCTTTGTCCAGGATGCATTGTTTGTGAAACTTGTGGAATTATTCTTGGTTGTTCTGATTGTTTAATTTCTGGCTGCCCAAAAGACAAACCTGTCTCATGGTGTATATCCATACTTATACTGCTTTCCTGCTTGTTTTCTCCTATACCCCCAAGGGGTTCTAATCCAAGGGATTGGTCTTGCATGCTTCTTTGCGAATTATCTGTCCCTAAAGAGTCTAGGTCTAGGTTTAATTCATCCTTTTTCTTGAACAATTTTCCAAATATGCTCATACCCTCACCTCCTATTTATAGATCTTTAAATCTCCATGTAGTGTTGCTATTAACAATTCTCTTAAACTTATCTCTGTCTTGTTAATTGTTTTATTCACAAATATTACTAGTTCACCTATCTTTTCTTTATTGTTAATCTTTTCAACTATTTCTTCAACATCTTGAGTTGTTAAAGGATAGAAACTATTATTTATTACTCTTACACCAAGGCTACTCGAAGCATTCCTTAATATGACTATGTAATCCCCTCCTTTATAGGCTTGATATATATCAATAAATGGTAAGACTATTTTGAACAATAGTAGTAGTATCACTAGTAGCACTGCTACTATTAGGGCAATTTTGAATAAGTGGAAGAATATTCTAAGAATAGTTATTATTAGTAGTACTACTAAAACTATAATGACTAATGTTAATGGGTTCATATTCATAGAATTATCCCTATGGATTTATAAAGATTTTGAATCTAATATTAGAACTCTTCTATTTCCTCTATGCCCTCTAGATAGCCCTGCCTCTTAAGCCATGCAACTTGTGTGGGTCTATACTTGAATATTATATCTCCCTTTTTGTCTCCTTGCAGCTCCCATTTCTCCACTAATACTATATCCCCAGTCCTAATCCATAACCTCCTCCTAAGTCTTCCTGGAACTCTACAAATCCTTGCCTTTCCATCTAGACATCTAACACGAGTCCTACCACCCCCCAGTCTTTGATCTACTACTCCTATTACTTCTCTCTCATTCCTAGGGAGGCGTATAGTTCTTATCTCTTCTTGTGTGAGATCTCCTTGATTATTCTGTGCTACCTGCTTCATTTATTGGAGAGTAATCAAGAAGTATTTATAAGTATTCCGCTTGTTATCCACTATATAACCTTAAATCTTTCACTCGTCTTAACGCCATATACTACAAGATAATTCCATAATAATCCCTTAATCTTCTTTATTCTTACACTAAAACCCTCTTTTACTAATATATCTTCTAGTTCTCTGAGGTCTCTTAAAACCTCTGGATTGGGGAATATCTTAAAAAAGTCTATATAATCTATAAAGCATATCTTCCCACCCTCTGGTAATACTCTATGAATATCCCTAAGCAATGGCTTGAGTTCTCTTATGTATCCAAGCATCCCGAGGGAAAAAACTGCGTCGACTCTTCCAATAGTTGGATGAATCCTCGAGGATAAATGAGGATCATGTATAAGATTTACATGTCTAATCCCCTCTCTTCTTAGTCTTTCTTCTAGTATTTTCAAGTTTTCCTCATTCATATCTATTGCATATATTAATCCCTTCTCACCCACCATTCTAGATAATGGGAGTGTCAATGTCCCTATACCAGCTCCTAGCTCTAGAACTGTCTTTTTCTCAAGGTTTTGGAATAGCTCTGTTACAAATCTTTTAAGCTTTCTTGGGAGGAGTATATATTCAAGTCTTCTACTAATCCTTGAAAATATTCTTGGAGAGAATCTTAACGCATCCGGATTATAGAAACTGTTCAACATGAGATAGATTGGTATTCCTAGTAGGAATAATCCTACAAGGTTGCCAGTAATAAACATTGAATATGGGGAGGTTATAAAC
>JAGGZC010000050.1 GCA_021162185.1 Candidatus Woesearchaeota archaeon
CTTTCTGTTATGTCTTGCCATGAGAGATAATAAAGCCCTTAGATTTAAAAAACTTTTTATAAAAAACTAGTTATGCATATATATGGACTGGAAACCCTATTATAAGATCCCAGAGCATATAAAGCCAAATAGATATGATAGGAAGGGTTATCTAGAAGTCATGAAAAAATTAAGAGAGATAGGGGTTATAACGGTTTGTGAAGAAGATCTATGCCCAAATAGGTATTATTGTTATAGCAAGAGGACTGTAACATTCCTAGCAATGGGTAACATATGCACAAGGAGGTGTAAGTATTGTAACATTAGAAAGGGGAAGCCATTAATGCTTGATCCAAAAGAACCAGAGAGGATATTAGAAGCAGCAAAGCTTCTTGGATCGGAATATATAGTAATAACTAGTGTTACTAGGGATGATCTAAGTGATGGAGGGGCGAGTCATCTTGCGAGTATTGCAAGACTACTAAAAAAGAACGGGTTCTTGGTAGAAGTGCTTGCACCAGATTTAAAGGGATTAAAAGAATCAGTAGACATTGTTATTGATTCTGGTATAGATGTGTTTGCATTAAACATTGAAACAGTTGAGAGACTGTATCCGGAAATAAGACCGGGAGCAAGATATGAGAGGATTCTTGAGTTATTGAGACATGCATCAAGAAGAGTTATAACGAAGAGTGGTATCATTCTTGGTATGGGAGAATCTATGAGTGAAGTAAAGCAAACGATAAGAGATCTCGCTAAGAGTAATGTAAGAATAGTGACTATTGGCCAATATCTTAGACCAGGCCCTGAGCAGATAGAAGTAAAGAGGTATTATACCATGAAAGAATTCAAAGAATTAAAGATGTATGGTGAAAGCCTTGGATTAATAGTTGAATCTAATCCTCTTGTTAGGAGTAGTTTCAATGCATATGAATCTTATCTTAAAGCAGTAAAAAATGAAGACAAGAATAATAAGTGATACTGGAAGTGTATATTGGAATATGGCTCTAGATGAAGCACTCCTAGAATATGCTATAAAGAAAGGAGAAGCAATAATAAGGCTATACACTTGGAAAAAGCCAGGCATAACTATTGGTTTCTTTCAAAGAGTAAACGATGTTATCAATATAGAGGAAGCTAGAAGAAACGGGATAGAATATACTCGTAGGATTACTGGTGGGGGGACAGTTATTCATAGTGATGAATATACATATACTGTGATTATGCCAGCAAAGAATAGTATTGCAAAAAGCTATGAAGAGATATGTGGATGCATAGTGAAGGCATTAAGAGACCTTAGAATAAATGCTATATTCCAACCAATAAATGATATAGCAGTAAATGGTTTAAAGATATCTGGAAGTGCTCAGACGAGGAGAGATGGTTGGCTATTACAACATGGAACACTACTATTAAACACTAATAGAGAATTAATGTTAAAAGTATTAAGGATTCCCAGAGAAAAAATAGGGAAGTATGGAAAAAGACTAGTTATAGGAGTAGAGGAAATAAAAAATGTTAATAGAAACAAGTTAAGAGAATTACTGATAGAAAAATTCTCAGAGGAATTAAGATTAGAAATAAATAGTGAAGGAATACCATTAGAAGTGGAGGAAAAAACAAGAAAACTAGAAGAGAAATATAAGAGCAGTGAATGGATCAATATGCGCTAATAATCATGCATTCAAACTCTTATTAATGGTTCTCCTCTTTTTCTCGATCTCCTTGCTTTTAACGATTCATTCTTATGGGATAGGGCATTGTTTATTCTTATAGCTATCTCATCCCAAAATAAAGGATCATAATATCTTCCAATGATTAATAAGCCATTACTCGAAACCCATAGATTATTCTGACCATTACTCCATGTATTCTTATAACTATCCTCTAAGTCATCAAGAGTGATTAATCCGCATATATATGCTGTTAGCATCATGGATGGATAAGCTACTGGTCCATCAAAAAACAAGAATTTTCTATTCTTCTCTTTTAATAAGCTATAAATTATCAATCCAGCAATCGCTGATTGAGACTTATTCATTTCTATAGAAAGCAGGTATTTAGCTAGATCTCCTTCATCGCTAAAAAGCCTATTTATTAAAGAAACTTCATAATCCATTTCTTTAACAAGGCCTTCTAGATTAAGATTTCCTTCGGGTTTGATAAAGGGCATATTACTCAGGTAGTCAGATAGTTCTCGCCTAGACACGAACAAGGAGAAAGATGAAACATAGAAATCATGTTTGCTCTCTTTGATCTCCTCTATCGCTCTGGTTAGGCTATTAACAGATTCAATATCTACTCTTTTGCGTCTAAACTTGCTTCTAAGTATTTCTAATGGTGTATAAGAATAATGATCGATATAGATTTGAAAGGGTTCATTATATATCAACAGGACTTTTCTTTTTTTACTCCCAGGCGGGTCTTCCTCGTCCATCTCTACTTTACAACAAGATAAAAGTAGATTTGATATATAAAGTTTTTTATCAAAATCAGTTAATAGAAACCCAATATCCTTGCAATTGTTAGGCCAAGAGCTAGAAGAACTGAATAGGCGACTATGGATATCATAAGTCTTCTCGCTAGTTTCTCATCTGGCTTGATCGCAATAATAATAGCCATGATTATTGATAAAATAATGATTATATTGATGAGCAGTGTTTGTATATGGGCAAAGACCAATATGAGTAGTGAGACTATTGCTACAAATATCGCTGTATTCCTCTTCCCGAATCTTACTGCAAATGTCTTATCTCCTACCCGTTTATCATGTTCATAGTCAATAATTGTGGAAGCAGAATGTAAGACTAATACCATTATCGTTACATAATATATCTTAAGGGGAGCATTGACAATGCTATCTCCAAGGGAGAATCCCATAAAGAATGCTGCTAGAAAGCTAAGAGCAAAAATGATGCTATCCAGGGGTGCTTTTGCCTTGAATCTAAATGGAGGAGTGGAATATGCATAGCAGAGAAATAAGAAAAGAGCGGTAAATAATATGTGCTGCCAGTTAAGAGAGAGAATTGCTACAAGAAGAATTGCTACTGCTGAAAGTAGTCCATATCGAAATATTAGTTTGTGATATCTTGGTTCGAGTATTATTCCTTGAAAACTATTCTTCCTAGGATTAGTCTTATCTGATTCATAGTCATATATATCATTCAAACCGTAAAGGAATAGGGAAAATGGGAAGGTCATCAAGAGTAGTTCAAGTATTAATAGCCATGAGAAATCTGCATGTCCAAGAACTGCTCCTCCTAATAAGACTGTTGGTCCAACTATCCAAAAAGCAGGTCTACTAGTCTTTAAAAATAGCTTAAACTTATTCATAAGAATGTGTGTTCAAAGAGGAAATATAAATATTTCGAAAAATAAAAATAATTAAAAACAAGGAGCATACACCAAGCCCATGCTGAGAGTAAAAGATCTAGACGTATACATAAATAATAAGAGAATAGTGAAAGGAGTGAATCTAGAGATAAAGAAAGGAGAACTACATGTATTGATAGGTCCAAACGCTTCTGGAAAGAGTAGTTTATGCTATGCAATAATGGGATTGCCCGGATATAAAACAAAGGGAAAAATTATTCTTAATAGAGAAAACGTCTCCAAGAAGAGCATAGTGGAGAGAGCAAAGAAAGGAATAGCGCTAGCATTTCAGCACCCTCCAAGTATAAAAGGAGTAAAAGTAAAAAGGCTATTAGAAGAAATAGGAGTGGAAGAGGGATTAATCAAAGAGCTTGGTCTAGAAAGGCTATTAGATAGGGATTTAAATAAAGGATTTAGTGGTGGAGAAAAAAAGATGCTCGAACTAGTACAAGTAGTTTCTCAGAAACCGAGAATAGCTATACTTGATGAGATTGATTCAGGTATAGATATAAAGAGGCTTGAAAAAATTATAAAGATAGTGAGAGAGAGGCTTATAGATAGGGGTATAGGTGTGCTAATGGTTACACATAACGGGGAGGTGATTAACAAGATTAAGCCAGACGTTGTACATATAATGCTTCATGGAAAAATTATTTGTAGCTCAAAGGATTGGAGAAAGGTATGGAGCACTATTAGGAGGTATGGCTATGAGAAATGTAAAGAATGCGAACTACGTGCAGATAAATAATGATAAAACAATAATAAAACAGCTTGAAGGAATAGAAATACTTAGAGCAATAGATGCATGGAATAGATATAAATGGACAAGAAAACACTTTGATGAGAAGCCAAAGAATGGGTACTTTATATGGGCAAAAAAGACTGGTATAGTTCCATTGACAACATGTGCAGCGATAGAGAAAAAAGGAGTGATTCAAAAAATGAATAACCTCATAGTAATAGAGAAAGGAGTGAAGTCAAGAGCAATTGGTAATTGTTTTAGTATTGGTAAAAGATTAAAGAGTAGGCATGAAGGAAGAGGAAAGATAATCATAAAGGAAGGGGCAAGTCTGAGCGTTGAGCATCTACATCTCTGGGGGGAGAATGATGAATTAGTAATGAACTATGAATTCATTCTGGGAAAAAATGCTAGGCTTGAATATAAATATAGATGTCTCAAACCAGGAAGAGAGATGAAGATAAAGACCCGTGCAATTCTAGGAGAAAATGCTAGTGCAGAGCTATTAGTAATAACAAAGGCAAAGAAGTTAGAATCTAGTGAAGAAATCTTGCTAAAGGGAAAGAATAGTAAAGGAACAGTAAAGATAAGAATAGTAGGAGAAAAGGATAGTATTGTAAAGGCAAGAACGCTTATAGATGCACAAAATGAAGGCAAGGGGCATTTAGATTGTCAAGGATTGATAGTGGAGAAAAATGCATCCATAGAATTAATCCCAGTACTCAAGAATTCTTGTAGAAAAGCGATACTAACACATGAAGCAAGTATAGGGGCTATAAACGATGAAGAACTAGCATATCTAATGAGTAGGGGGATAGCAAAAAAGAATGCTATAAAGCTAATAGTGAATGGTTTCTTAAAGTCATGAGTATTCCTTCCTATGTTTAAATTCTCTCCCCACCTCTCCAGCTCTCCCTGCATAGAGATAGGGATAAATCCATCCATTATTAGAATTTTCAAGTAATTCCCTAGTTATAATAACCCCCTCTTTTGTAGACATGAATCCTTCACCCATGTATCTCTCGAATATTTCATTAATACTATTAGCGATCTGTATCATTAGAGAAACATATTCAGGATTCCCCTCCTTTGTAGATCGAAGAGTGATCGCATAGAACATGTTTTTAAGACTACCACTTATTTTTTGCCTAATAGTGGTGTAGAGTGGTAGAGCCCAGAGAGGGCTGAGACATAATTCTAACTCTCCTCTAGCACTTGCGGTTCTTACCTCTGGCCAAATATTATATAGTTCCTTATAAACACTTATCATTCTTGGAATGTTTTCCTCTATGAATTCTTTCAGTTTCTCGGTCTCAAGGACTAGTGGGCTTACAATGATATAATCTAATATCTCTGTGTTAAAAAGGTTCAATGGATGTGGTTCCTGGTTGAGAGATCTATGCCTCCTTATATCCCTAGCAGCCCCAATAGTGATGGAAAAAGATGCATTTATTCGGTAAATCTCTCTTTCTAGTAATGGATATCTCACATCTTCTAATAACTTCTTGCTTGATTTAAGACTTTCAAATAATTTTAGTATTCTTGGATCCCTTAAAGCATTTTCTAGTCCCACTAAGTCTAGCTCTATATCTCGGTCAGTTATTAATTTGAACTCAAGGCTTTCAGGTGGTATTGGGAGGAACTTATAGTTTTGATCTAATATTTCTTCATCCATGTTATTAGGATTTATTCTTGCTCCTTGTGTTAAACCCATATTTAAAACGTCTAGTATGGTGTCATAGAAATCTTTCTTCTCTAAGAATAAATAATTATCAAGGTAATGTTTCACAACTGGGAGTATTCCCTCCCATGTCCTCCTGTTTAGTTTCACAGCGATGTGTGTTTCTAATGATAATGGGAGCAAACCCCTCACAAGATCTAATGCATGTTTTTCCAGTGTCTCCTCATAGGATTTCTCAGGGTTTACTTTTAAATTTCTTTGTTTTAATGCCTCTTTGTGCACTTCTAGTGTATAATATTTCTTTACAACTTCTTTTGCTTCGATCATTAACCCATCAAAACTCTTTGCTAGAGAATCATAATAAGAATTCATTTCTTGTATAATCAAGCTTAATTTATCACAAAGAGAGCCATCTCTGCACTTTATTATCTTGGGTCGATAAGCATTTAAAGACTTGTTAACAATGAAGGGAACATATCTAGTTGATTTCTGCATATAAGCTCCTAATGGATCACTTATTAAGAGTAGTGCAAGATCCTCTGGTATGCCTACAAAGAAGAGTGTATAATAATCAAAATCTCCTATAGATTTATGCCCATAATTAAGATACCATCTATTGAGAAACTCGGCCCCTTTTATTTCTAATAGTTTTTCAATTTGAGGCTTATTAAATTTATTCTCAGAAGAAGGATTGATAATTTCATAAGGGTTTTCTTTTAGAATATTAAAGAATAATCTTAAGAATACATTGAATATGTTTCCCTTCATCCTACTATGAGCAGCCATTATTCTTGTCTCGATTCCTTTGGGAAGATTTGATTTAAGAACTATTGGATAGCGAGAGACGTCTTCAGGTATTCCAGGGAAATATTCATAAAAGATGTCTACGAAAAGTTGGGATAACCTTTCTTTATTATCCCTTAAATACTTAATATTTTTAAGTTTGTCTTGTTCTTTCTTTTCGTTATACTTCTTTTCAAGACTATCCAGAATCTTATCTGTCTCTTTCCCTACTAGTTGATCTAGAGAAGTCATATAGGTGTGTTAATCATTGATCAAATTAAAATTTTTATTTGGAGAAAAATATATTTTAGAGATATTGAAAAATGATTTATAAATAAAAAAATAAAAACAAAACATAAATATTATAAATAATCGCTTAATCCCATATGTATGGCTATTCCAAGTTATGATGAAATGCTAGAAAAGGCATATAAAGAGATACCATCAGATCTAATTATCAATAAAGAAAGATTTGAGATACCTAGAGTGAGAGGGCATATAGAGGGAAACAAGACTGTTATAAGTAATTTCTTCCAGATTACTAAAACACTTAATAGGGATCCAAAGCATTTATTGAAATTCCTACAAAGAGAACTAGCAACTCCTGCCACTATTCAGAATGAATTATTAATCCTTGGATCAAAGATTAGTGCTGCCAAGATAAATGCAAAAATAGAGGAATACGCGAAACTATTTGTAATATGCCCAGAGTGTGGGAAACCAGATACTTCTTTAATAAGAGAAAAAGGCGTATTAATGATCAAGTGTCATGCCTGTGGAGCAAAACACCCAGTAAAGGCGAAACTATGAAGTTCTGGATAAAGAAGCATTACGAGTTTGACACAAGCAAAGAAGGAGAGATAGTAGGAAAAAAAGAGAGGTATGTATTAGCAATATGTGACGAATCCCTACTAGGGAGAAGACTTAGAGGGGTTGGGATAGAGGGAGAGGACTCTACCATAAGTAAGGAATTCTATGGAGAAGAACTAATAGAAGAAGAGGAGGTATTAAAACTTATAGAGGACAAGAATCTTATAGCAATAAATGCAATGGGAGAAGGGATAACAAAACTACTACTAGAAAAAGGATACGGAACAACTGATCAAATAAGAGAGATTGATGGAGTAAAACACCTCATAGTATTCTTCATCTAATAAAAGATTCTAATCCTATTTGCTTTTCCTTCTCTTTGCCGAAGATCTCCTCTATACGCCTCTTTAATATATGAAGTGATTCTTTTATATACTGACTTGCATCATATTCCTCCGCGAGTCTAAGAGTATAATCTAAATATTTTATAACAGACCCCTCACTCACAGTGAAGATTATTCTCCCACCACACTTCTCACATTTCCCATGGAGTGGTGGTCTTCTATACTTTGTATTACAATTAACACATCTAAACTCTTGTATAGAGAACTTTCTTAAATTACCTTTTATATCTCTCAGGAAGTGTTTATCAATAACAAGTCTTGCAACATCTCTCTCATCCACGGCTCGAATTCTTCTAGCTACACGCATCTGTCCCTCAAGTTTTTCCTCCATACTAGGGAGAAGCTTATAAGCACTACATAAAACACCCTTGTTAAAGTCTGTAGTATCATGAGTAAAAAGATAGCCCTCATATTGCTTCTCTGTTCCCAAAACATTACTAACCTGCAATATCTCTACTTCTCCAGGGTGCCTATATTCAAGAGAAGCTCGATATAATTCCAATGGATATTTATTAGTTATATCTACATCGAAAAACATGTCATCTACTTCTCCAGGATTAAGAATATTTGTTAATACTAGTGGGGCATCCTGCGTAGACCCTCTACTAGCAGGAAGATAGTGACGAGAAAAGTTTAAGAAAGCATCCATTAAGAGCATTAATCCTGCTTCATCTCCATCAACATCTCTCCTAATACCTGCATGTAGCATTGGATGAGCCATTAATCCCTGTGTCTTAGAGAAGCCTATAATTCTTGCAACTACTCCTGCACTAGTATGAGGCGCCAAGACTAATACTAGATGCCCTACAAGGTCCTGCTTGGAGTATAGATCATAGAATGGCTTCTCCTCGTAGAGTTTTACTAATAGATCATCTATAAAGTTTGCTACACGGAAAAATACTTCATCACTAGTCTCATCTGGGCTAGCAGGAGAGGCTGGTAGAATTATGTCTTGTGGTTTTAATTCTAATATCTGGTCTTCGTGTTCTAATGCTTTCCCATATATGTCATGTGTATATCCTAATTCTTTTAGTTTCTCAATACTTGTACCAATCTCTCTTGGCTTAAAGTGTGTTACTGCTACCTCGCTTGCATCATAACGAATAGTTCCATCCTTATTAACTGTTAATCTATGCTTAGCTCTAAGAATTGGTTTCGCTGGGTGCTCAAAGCTATGATCAGCATTACTAGTACCCCTAACCCCTTTTACCAATTGTGGAATCTTTTCATCTATAAGTTTTAGAGTTGACTCAATCATGGGCCTAGGATCAATGGTCTTCTTCCTGTATTGCTTAGGATTGTGAAGACAAGTATCAACTATTCCACATATTGAACAATAATTCTTCTCGATTGTTTCTGATCCACAATATTCACATCTAGATAGCAATACTTCTTTCTTGCATTTTGGACAATATCTCACTCTAAAATCAGCAGTTATTGCTCCTAGTTCTAGAGCAGTATTTAAGCTTCTCATTCTTCCGCCTTCCTGCCCGACTGGTATTAACCCATTTGGACTCCCCTCCAATTTTCTTAGCTTTGCTTTTTCCGGTCTACCCATCCTTGCACCCATAAATGTACCAGCCTTATCCCTAATAGTTATAGATGATAACTTGTTAATTGTTATTAATGCGTTCTCTTCATTCATAGACTCCTCTATTATTCTTATAATCTCCTCGATTTTATATCTATCTAAACCTAGAGAATAATAGAATGGGTGAGCATATTGCTTTTCAATGACCACATATTCAGATGAAGTAACGGTGTGAGGGATTCCCAACAATTCAAGAATCCTCTTCTCTTTATCAAATCCCTTTAATGGTAGAACAATCTTCTCTATTATTCCTTCTCTCTCATCTATGGTTGCTTTCCTCATCCATTTAGCAACATCTAAGAGTTGTTCATTAGTTATCAATCTCCAATAATAAGTATATCTCGGATGAAGTGGAACATCTATCGCCTTTGAGAGCATTACTGCTAATATACCACTTGGACGTTTTCTTAATGGATCATTAAACAATGCAAGTAACTGCTCTGCATCTATTCCTAACACATCTGCTAGTTGATCAATCCTCCTCGAGCCATATCTAGTTATTATTGCTTCTTCTAATTCTTGTATCCACCACTCCTCGCAATAACCTAGAGGGACTAAGAGGTGGTTTCTATTATAGAAATCCCCATAGCTTATCAATATGTCTCCAAGATAGATCACTTCTTCTATTTCTTTCAATAACCTCTTAGCCTCTGCTTCCTTTTCAAGATATAATACTGATCCACCCCTAAGTTTTACTATTGGGCCTTCTATAGTATCACAAGGAGTAATACTGGTAGCCTTCCCTGGGCGTTCTGTTTTTAACTGTGTACCAATAGCTATGAACCCTTCAAACATCTGCATTGTTGCGGGATGCATTGCTTGTCCACTATAACCACTAGTCCTAGCCCTTCCAAGCCTTATTCTTAGGCCCCCTTCACGCATTGGATGACTTAACACTGGTCTACCAGCGACAAGGTCTTTTATGAATGAATAATCCGGAGTGATTTTCTCTTCTTTCCCCACCTCTTTTTTTGCTCTTACTTTCTTTTGTATCTCTACAAATTCCTCGAGAAACAACCAGTCTTCCAATCCAAAATCCTTACCCCACTTTTTAATCTGTTTCAATAGTTTTTGTGCTTTGAGAGCTAGACATTCGGCCATTACAAGACAGAAGCCATTCCTAACGCGATTTGTTGGTATTCTTGGCAAGTCTTTATAGTTGCTAACCTCTACTCTTTCAGTTGGATCTCCACTTATTTGTACTGGGAGTTTTGAAGCAAGAAATAGTGTTTCCTCCTTGCTTGGAAAGTATTGTAGATTAGTCACCCTGTTATGATAATCTTCTAGTTCTATATATGCACGTTTTATTTCCTGCTCTGTTGGATCATATGACTGATACCCAAAAACCCTTCTAACATAGTCTGCTATGATCACGCTAACAGCTGCAGCTGTTCCACCAGCACTCCTAATAGGGCCGGCATAGTTTATCCTAAAATATTTGCCCCTTCCATCAAGTCTATCCACAAAGTCTATTCCTAAGAATCCTTCTATAGGGGAGCTAACAACTCCAAGTGTTATATAGGCAAAACCAACCCTTATACCTGTTTCTATTGCCTGTTTTTCTGATTCAAACTTACAAAACTTTTGCTTTGCAACCTCTTCAGCTATTTTTAGTGCTACTCTCCAATCAAGAGACCCGTATTGTTCTTCTAATTCCTTAATCCTATCAGCTATTCTTGAATCTTTTAGTTGTGGAGCGACAATGCTTATCAATCCTACAACTCTCTCTGCTAGGGTGTTAGCAATGCTTATCTCTACTTCGCGAGAAGGATCAAATCCTTTTTTCCTAGCCCTTTCCGCTAGTTTATACGCCTGTTCTACTTTTCTCTGTAACTCCTTAAAATATTCTCTCATCTGCTTAGAAGCAACTAGTTGCATGTAGAGGGGAGAGAAGGATATAGATTTAAAGTTAATGTTATTGAAAATATTTGAAAACATTTTAATACAAGTTGGTTGATCTAAAAAGTATGCATAAATTCAAGGAGCTAGAGAGATTTGTATATTCATATCTGGAGAAACACCTCCCAGAGAATAATTATTATCATAATATTAGACATGTAAAAGAAGTTGTGAGGACTGCTGAATACATTGGGAAAAAAGAAGGATTGAACAACGAGGAACTATTATTGCTTAAAACTGCTGCCTTATTACATGATATTGGGCATATTCATACAAGAAAGGGGCATGAAGAGAAAAGCGTGGAGATGGCTGAAAAAATCTTACAAGAGTATGGATATGAGAGATGGGAAATAGAGAGAATAAAGGAAGCGATTCTTGCTACAAGGATCCCGCAAGAACCTAGATCTAGGATTGCAGAGATATTATGCGATGCAGATGTTATTAATATTGGTACTGATTCCTTCTTTGAGTCTAGTGAGCTTATAAGACTAGAAGAAGGAAGAGAGATGAATAGGGAATGGCTACAAGGATTGTTAAGCTTTCTTGAGAATCATCATTTCTTTACTGATACTGCTAAAAAAGAATTCTTAAAGAAGAAAAAAGAGAATATGGAAAGAGTCTTAGCATTACTAGAAGACATAGATTCTTCATAAAGCTTTATAATACACCTTTCTTGCCCTAGGCCCCCAAGAATATGGTCCTTCTTCTTCCGAGACATGACTTATACCTATCTCTCCTAGGTCTATGCCCTTCTTTAAATGATAATATATTAATCTAAGCGTGACGGGGCCATATTTCTTGATATACTCCTTATATATCTGATATCCATGCATCGCTCCTTTTTCTCTTAATAGTTGGATTATTCTCTCTCTTACCTCGCTCCCAGGCCTTCTACCCTTTGCCATTGATCAAAGATTGATTCCTTGATTTAAAAAGTTTTCTAATTCTTTACAATATTGAAGGGATATAACAATATTTTTATATATAAACACATTCCATTCCTCGGAGGTGGAAGAATGGTAGTAGTAGGAATAAACTTCACGGATATAAGTGCAAAAAAGGAAAAAACTGCTAGTGGAAAGATAAGTGTGAATAATAATATAGTGATAAAAAACGTTGAAAAGGCAGGGAAAGAAAAAGAACTAATAAAAGTGGATTTCAGTGCATCCACTAAATATGAGCCAGGAATTGGGGAAATAATGATTAGTGGCTACTTGTTATGGTTACCAACTGGCAAGAAGGACATAGTAAAAGAATGGAAAGAAAAGAAGAAACTGCCAAAAGAAGTAGCTGAGCCAGTATTAAACGCGATAATTAACAGAGCAACAATCGAGTCATTACTCCTTGCAAAAGAGGTTGGATTACCAAGTCCTATAAAGCTTCCAAGATTAAAGGTTAAGGCCTAGGCTCTTTTTTCTATTATTTCTCCTACAACTACTAGGAGTCTTAATATTTGTTCAACCTCATCTTGATTCATGTTATTACTAAATAGTAGTTATAATTTATAAAGTTTTTGGGAATATTTTTTAATAAAAATAAACACAAAAAACAAGAATATTAAAATATGCTCAAATACAATCTAATTCCAGTATATAAATGACTTAGTAAATCAACCCAACACCTCTTCTTATGGGAATCTTATTTTAAAAACAAAAAATTTTTAAACAATAAAGGTTGTTGTTCTGGAAAAGAAAGAGGTGGGGTGAAGAAATGGCGCTTGAACATGTAATTCTGGCAATAATCATTGGAACCCTCTTTGCCATAGTATATAGTCTAAGAGTAGTAGTAATAATGGAAAGAAGACTAGCAAGAATGGATTATAATATTGAACGACTCGTGCAAAAAGTATTAAAAGAAGAAATCAAGCTCGAAAAAGAAGAAAAGAAAGTAGAAGAAGAATTGAAAGAAGTAGAGAAAGAAGTAGAATCTAAATAACTTCTTCTATGTTTTTTATTCCATTAATAGAATAATCCATTACTACTGCCTTACTAGTCTTTCTCAACTTACGGGAGTCAAGGATAAACCAGCCCTTCCTAGCAACCTTAACTGCAACCATTGGTGTAGCACCCATCCTAGAAGCAAACTCTTCTAACTCCCTTATCTCTTTTAGAGAAAAATATTTGGGTAAATCTTCTACTGTTTTACATTCTATTACCCAGAGCTTTCCCTTTCTCCCAGCAATAATATCTGGGGCTGGATGCTTAATGCTACCACTACCAGCTATGCGAGCAGCACTCCAACCATGATTCCAAAGCAAATGGACTAATTCTCGTTCAGCATCACTCCCCTTAGCCTTTCTCCTAGCATAACTAACCATGAAAAAGTTTAAAAAAGAAGTATTTATAAAATTATCCATGGCAAAGCATTATCTAAGTTTATTAGCAATGGAATCTATGCTAAAAGACATGGGAGCTATAAGAGTAGGAGAAGATGCCAAAGAAGAATTAAGAAGAACACTAGAAGAATATGGAAGAAAAATTGCAGAGAAAGCAGTCAGACTAGCAATGCATGCTGGGAGAAGAACAGTAAAAAAACAAGACATAGAACTAGCGAAAGATTAACGCTTTGGAACACTGAAAACATCTAGATCTCTTGGAAGAATTGTATTGGGAAAAACTCTTCTCGCCTCTCTAAGCAAGACTCCTGGATTCTTATATCTCTGAGATATATGGATTAAAACAAGCTTTTTGATTCCTGCTTTCATAGCAATCATTGCTGCTTCTAACGCTGTTAAATGTTTAGCCTCTATAGCTCTATCAAGATGTTTATGACTAAACATTGACTCAATAAACGCTATATCCGCGTTTTTAGCAAGACTTATTGCTAGATTATTAGGCCTTGTATCCATTATGACAACAACCTTTCTTCCCTTCACATGCCGAGCAACCATTTCAGGAGTAATAATCCTCCCCTTTATCCTTACTGATCTACCTTGCTGGATCTGTTTTAACCATGGGCCCCTGCTCAATCTAGATTTGTCTAGGAGGGATTCCTCTATCTTCCATTTATCATTCTCTATGAATGCATATGCATTTATAGGGATGGAATGATCCATCGGGGCAGCTATTACTCTCCACAAAGGAGTTTTAAAAATTGTTTTAACCCTCTTAGGACTAGATTCAAGAATCTTAAGCTTCAACAAGTCGGGCTTAAACTCGAATGCTTCAAGCATTGCTTTTACATGCTTCTTGGTACCTTTAGGACCAATAATCCATAGCTCCTTGTTTGCCTGGTTAGCATTCATAGTGTGTAATAATCCAGGCAAACCAGAAGTGTGATCAGCATGCCAATGAGTAATAAATATATAACTAACCCTATTCCTATTAATTCCCGCCTTCAATAACTGTCTCTGAGTGTTTTCACCAACATCGAAAAGCAATACATCTCCATAATAATCCAAGAGTATTGATGGCAGACTCCTATTGCGAGTAGGAGCCATTCCCGCTGTTCCAAGAGTGATAACCCTCATAATGAGAAACATAATGAGGGAGATTTTATAAATTTTTAGAAATAATCTCTATTCATTGTTCTGATCAATCTAACTATTCCTTGTTTCCTTGACAAATACAGAGAGCTCTTCGGTATATCAAAAATTAAACACAAATTTTATATTCTCTCCTAAAAACCACTACTCATGGAATTCAAGGAATACGAGGAAAAGGCTAGAAAAACAGCTGTATACCCCGACAGGGGAAACAATTTGATTTATCCCGTGCTTGGTCTTGCAGGAGAAGCAGGAGAAGTAGTGGAAAAAGTGAAAAAACTTATAAGAGACAAAAACAGAGAGATTGATGCTGCTTTTCTTGAAGCAATAAAAAAAGAGCTTGGAGATGTCTTATGGTATATCGCTGCCATATGTGCAGAGTTAGGGATAAGTATGGATGAAGTAGCCAGACTAAACATTGAAAAACTTTATTCCAGGATGGAGAGAAACAAGCTTCACGGAGAAGGCGATGATAGATAAAAATTTCAATATTGAAAACAATTAGATATGGAAATCATCTTGAAAAACATGGAACAAATGATTACTCCAAACTATAAGAATGGAAGCATTGTAAACCTTGCTTCTAGTATTGCAAGGAGGTTTGGTTTAAACACGAGTTATGGATGGTTGAAAGAACTAGATAAAGACTTTCTTGACTCAAAAAACATTGTATTATTAATCCTTGATGGACTAGGAGAAGATGTATTAAAAGAGAATATCTCTAAGACAATCCTTGAAAAATATAAGAGAAGACCTATCACTAGCGTGTTTCCCTCATCCACAGAGGCAGCGATTTCTAGCATATTAACAGGTGTCGCTCCCTTGCAACATGGAATGATTGGTTGGAGCTTATTCATAAAAGAAGTGGGAACACTCATAGATGTTCTCCCATTCGTATATACTCATGGAGGAATAGATTTCAGGATTAGTGATAGATCATTCAAGGAGTTCTTCCCTGTAAAAACTATTTTTGAAGGAATAAACGCTAAGAGCTTTGCAGTGGTTCCAGACATACTTAGGGGTATACCCATAAATGATAGCTTGTTTAGTGGAGTAAGAGGAATCAATTATTTCAAGAGAAACAGGGGAATGTTTCAGATCTTAAGAAAGATACTAAAAAAGAGGGGAGAAAAATATGTCTATGTATATAATCACTTGATTGACAAATGGAGTCATGAGAAAGGAAAATGGCACAGAGAAACAACTAGGATAGTTAAAGAACTAATAAGAGAGATCTGCCTATTCATAAAAAACATGGAGAAAGATACAACCCTCATAATTAGTTCAGATCATGGATTCATAGATGTAGAGAAATATGTATACATGCTTGGAAACAAGAAGGAACTGTTAAACCTTTTATCTGTTCCACCATTCGGAGAGGGAAGCGTGAGATATATACACCTAAAAAATGGAAAAGAAGAAGAATTCCTAGAATACTACGAGAAAAAACTAGAGAAATACTCTTATCTATATAGTGGAAAGGAATTCATTAAGAAGGGCTTACTCGGACATGGTGTGCCAAGAAAGGAAACCCTAGAATTCATCGGGGATTATGTATTAATAGCAAAAGATAGATACAAGCTAAGCACGAGACACAAGAAGGATATAGAAACAGAGCTAATAGGTCATCATGGAGGACTAACGAGAGAAGAAATGCTTTGCCCATTAATAGTTGTAAAGAAATGAGTTTTTCTTGTGAATAAATAGTAGTGCGGGGAGTGGGATTCGAACCCACGTAGGCACTAAGCCACCAGGTGTCTCACTTCATCATTGCATTGCTCAGTGCTCAAGAGCTTTTGTCTTGAGCCTGGCCCGTTTGTCCACTCCGGCATCCCCGCACATAGATGAGTAATAAAGAAAATTATAAAAACTTTATCTTAGCAATATTGCTGGTTTTCCTGGTAATGATTGCTCTGCCTTCTTTCTCAAGATTTCTTCCTCGCTATTCTTTGCCCCCTCGTTGCTCAATACTACTATCTTTGCCTTGAATTCTTCTTCTAGGAATTCTTCCACATCCATTAATGCTTCTCTCTCCTCGGTCCAATTCTTGAAGCTTATTCCTAGTTTCTGCTTTATAGCTCTCTTTACTAGTCTTGCAACTATTTGCATCTTGTCAGCGTAATCCTTTTTGAGCTCC
>JAGGZC010000018.1 GCA_021162185.1 Candidatus Woesearchaeota archaeon
ACTAGTCTTAGTGTTGTTATTATTAGTCATTATTATTAATATACATAAAACTAGGAACAAAAAGGGGGATAGAAATGTCTCTATTGGGAATGAATAGGAAGAGAATATTGTGGTTAGGACTACTAGGTGTTATGTTATTATTCCTTATTCATGTTAATGCAACAATATATGAGTCTAGACCTACTACTAGTAGTGATCCCCAAGGTATGGTTATTAATGATTCATATGCGTATGATTCTTCTAGTACTACGTATGCATTTATCAATGCATCTATTAGTGGAAATTTTTCAATGTATAGCTTTGATGTTGGTAGTCATAGTAATAGTGAAGACATTAAAAGGATTGATCTATACCTAGATATAGAGACATATAACTTTTCTGCTTCGAGTTGGGCTATTCTCTATTCGGAGGATGCTGGGAATACATGGAATATTTTGAGAGACTATTCTTCCGACAATTTGTCTAGACAAATAATAAGCTTTAATGATATACAGGAATTAACTGATAATGATTGGACATGGAATGAGATCAGTGGGGATCTATGGATAAGAATCTCTATAAATGGGAATGGTAATGGATCGATCAAGCTATACGAAGTATGGATAAATGTAACTGTTGATGATAACCCCCCAATAGTTAATCTTGAAAGCCCAATAAGTAACTATAACACTACTAGTAGCATGGTCTCCTTTTACTACAATGTTAGCGATGAGCTTAGCGGCATAGAGAATTGTAGTTTATTAATCAATGGAATAGTGAATGCTACCAATACATCCATTGTTGAGGGAGCAACCCTCAACTTTACTGTTAGTCTGGGGGAGGGAGAATATAACTGGAGTGTTGAATGTTATGATAATAGTAGTGTATACAATAGGGGAGTATCAGAGCAAAGAGTTATAAGGATTGATCAAAGCCCTCCAAGCATAGACTTGTTGAGCCCTTTAAATGACTCTGTCTGGAATATTAGTAACGATGTGAACTTTTCCTTTAAGCCTAGTGATATAACAGCTATAAGTAATTGTAGTCTATATATTAATGGCTCTCTAGCAGAATTTTCAAGCAATGTATTAAACAATCAGGAAAACCTTTTTACTGTCTATCTTGAGAATGGTTTCTATGAATGGTGGATTAATTGTACAGACATAATGGGTTTTGAAAATGAGTCCCAGCACTATTATCTCACAGTAGATGTTGATCTATCACCAATAGTTAAACTAGTAGTGGCTCCTAGTAATATCTCTCTACTCGCTGCTAGTAATGTATCTATTACTTGTAATGCAACAGTTACTGATCCAGATGGACTAGGAGAGATTAATAATGTGAGAGCAGTGTTATATCATTATTCCTCAAATATTAATGACCCAGACACTGGTGAGTTGCATTATACCAATAATTCCTGTATAATGATTAGTAGTAATGGCATAGATGCAAATTATTCTTGTGGTTTTAGTATTACTTATTATGCACGCCCAGGTACTTGGACTTGTAATGTTACAGCTACGGATATATATAATGTGAATGGTTCAAATACAACCACTACTACTATTAACGAGCTCTATGCTGCGAGTGTTGAGCCCTTATTCATTGATTATGGCATCTTGAATCCTGGCTACAATTCTAGTAGTGATGAGATAGTAATAGTTTATAATAGGGGAAATACAGAGATAGATGTTGCCTTGACGGGCTATGCATTCTTTATGGGAGATGGCCTGGCAATGAATTGTACTCGTGGAAACATTAGTATTGGATATGAACACTACTCAATGGTCCCTGGACTGGCTTATAGCTCTATGACTCCTTTGACTACTAGTTTAATACAATTAGATGACTTTAATCTTGCTCCAAGGACTGATAGTAGTGACTCCTATAAATATCTATACTGGAAGCTTGGAATGCCAAAGGGGGTAAAGGGTAATTGTAGTGGGTATGTAAGGATTAGTATTGTTCCTTCTTAATATTATTTAGAGAAGCTTTCTCAAAATAAATTTCAATATTGAAAAAATTAATCGAAATAATTATAAATACTACTTCTTCTTGTTTATTCATGGTTTTCAGTGATGAAGTAATAAGAAAGGTTAAGGGGAGTGATGTTAGAATTGTTTTTCCAGAGGCCTTTGAGCCGAGAATAAAAAGAGCAGTAGAGATCATTGCTTCCAAACATATCGCTAGGCCCATATTATTGTTTAAGAGGGATGAAGAGAAGTACAAGGTGAAGGGAGCAGAGTCTTTTACTATTACTGATTTTACAAGTCTAGATGACTGGATCTATGATTATTATCAAGAAAGAAAGAAAAAATATCCAAATATAAGCATTGAGGAGGTAAAAAAACAGGTTATGGAGCCACACTATATTGGGGCATTACTCGTGAAGCATAGGATAGCTGATGCGATGATATCAGGAGTGACACAAGAATATAAGCCATTCCTACCAGCTTTTAGGGTCATAGGCGTTAAGCCTTCTTATAGCCTTGCTAGTAGTTTCTTTTTAATGGAGAAGGATAACAAAGAATTCCTTTTTGCTGATTGCGCTGTGAATATTAATCCTAGTCCAGAGCAATTAGCAGAAATAGCTCTACAAACAGCTAATACTGCTATAAGATTAGGAATGGAACCAAGAGTAGCAATGCTAAGCTATTCAACATATGGATCAGGGAAAGGGGAACCAGCAGACAAAGTGAGAAAAGCAGTCAAGATTATCAGATCTCGTGGTACTAGACTAATGATTGATGGAGAACTACAAGTAGATACAGCACTCGTAGAAGAAGTTGCTAGAATAAAAGCCCCAGATTCAAGTGTTGCTGGTAAGGCTAATGTTTTAATATTTCCAGACCTGAACGCTGGAAATATTGGCTATAAACTTGTTGAACGCCTCGCAGGGTTTAATGCTCTCGGCCCAGTCTTGCAAGGATTGAATGCATGGATTAGTGATCTCAGTAGGGGAGCGAGTATTGATAGTATTGTTAGGACTACTGCACTAATATCATTACTGGTGAGATCATGATAGTTTTGGTTATTAATACTGGAAGTAGTACAGTAAAGTTTTCAGTTATAGATACTTCTAGTAATGAGGAATTATTGAGGGGAAGAGTTGAAAATATTGGTGAAGACGCGAAACTAATTCTTGATAAATCAGTTATTGATATAGAAGCAAAGACTCATAAAGATGCACTAAGTAGAGTAGTTGATGTGCTCAAGGAGGAGGGATTATTGGACAGAATTGATGTGGTTGGTCATAGAGTGGTTCATGGAGGAGAAATAACACAACCAGTGATACTAGGAGAGGAAGTGATAAAAGAGATAGAAAAACATAATGATCTAGCACCTCTCCATAACCCATTTAATCTCCTAGGAATAAGAGTCTTGATGGGGTTAATAAAAAAGAAACATGTAGCAGTATTTGACACAGCTTTTCATTCAAGCATACCGATAGAGAATAGGATCTATGCAATTCCTTATTCTTTCTATGAACAAGGAATCAAGAGATATGGATTCCATGGGATTAGTCATGAATATATAGCAATAAAAGCAAGAGAAATACTAGAAGAGATGAATAAGCCATATTCAAGAATTATTACTTGTCATATTGGTAGTGGTGTGTCAATCACAGCTGTGAAGAATGGTAAAAGCGTTATGACAAGCATGGGTTACACTCCTCTTGAGGGATTGATTATGAGCAGTAGGAGTGGAAGCATTGATCCAGGCATAGTGCTAGAACTAGTAGAGAAGCATGGCTTAGATAAAACCAAACAAATATTGTTGAAAGAATCTGGTTGGAAGGGTTTGTCAGGAATAGGAATGGATTATAGGAAAATAAAGGAATTATATGGAAAAGATGAGAGAGCCACATTAACCATAAATGTTATTGCTAACAGGCTAGCAGAATTCATTGCTGCATACACTACTCATCTAGATGGCTTGGATGCACTCGTTTTTAGTGCAGGAGTAGGAGAGAATGACTACTTGGTTAGATCACTAACTTGTAAGAGGCTTAGACACCTAGGAGTAATACTTGATGAGGAGAAGAACAAGAAGAATGAACAAGTAATCTCTAGTAGTGATAGCAAGGTAGTTGTATTAGTTATCCCTACAAATGAGGAATTAATGATAGCACTGGAAGCAGAGAGAGTTGTTAATACTTAGCTATAATCACAACCAGCACCCCTCTTTTTTCCCATTGTATATTATTTTTCCTTCTTTTGTATAGATGATTCCATATTCTAGTAACTTTTCTACGAACTCAATGTCTGGATGAGTATCTGTTGCTCTCGAATATGCTTCAAAAATCATTGTTGATAGTTCGAGGAGATCTATTTCATCTCCTGGCTCATATTTCTTATCTATTATGTCCACAAGCTTTCCCATTTTTACCTCAAACTTTTATTATTTTCCTGCATCTCATTACGGTTGCCATTGTATTTAAAGTAGAGCACTCTTCCTTCTATTTCTTCTGAGATAACTCCTCGCTCTTCTAGTCTTTTTGCAATATAATACCAGCCTTTACTACTCACAGTTTCTGGGAAATGTTTATCTATTGCATCATAGAGGTCTTGTAGTCTTATCTTATCTCCTGGCTTATAGTTATCCTCTAGCCATTCTTCTATAGGCCATTTCATCTCTCCACCCACTTCTTAATCTTTAACTATTTTCTAGTAGTTAGAAAGTCTTTCTTATTTATTAAATTTTCTATCTTTTTCTTTTCAATATTGAAAATATTTCTTCATGAAAAAATTAATATATCAAGAGTATATTCGAATTAGTTATGGAGAAATTTAGAGTTACCCCATGGGAAGTAAAGGGAGAGGTTGATTATGATAAATTAATGAGAGAATTTGGAACAGAGCCAATAACACAGGGATTATTAGAAAGAATGAGGAAGTTATTCGGAGAATTACATCCATTACTAGAGAGAAAACTATTCTATACTCATCGAGACTTATCATGGTGGCTTGACAATTATGAGAAAAAGAAACTCATAGCATTATACACTGGTAGGGGTCCAAGCGAGAATACACACATAGGTCACTTGATTCCATGGATACTAACAAAATGGATACAGGACAGGACTAATGCACCATTATTCTTCCAGTTCACTGATGATGAGAAATACTTCTTTAAGGAAAACCTGAGTATTGAGGATACAAAGCGTTTAGCGTTTGAAAACATGCTAGACGTAGCAGCACTAGGATTCGATAAAAAGAAAACATTCTTCATTCTAGATACACATCACGCAGGATTACTATACCCACTAGCAGTAAGAGTAGCGAAAAAGATTACCTTTTCAACTGTTAGAGCAGTATTCGGACTTAATAATAGTAGCAATATTGGACAGATCTTCTATACAGCAATGCAAGCAGTGCCAGTAATGCTGCCAAAACATTTAACTGGTAAAGATCATGCAGTATTAATACCAATGGGTATTGATCAAGACCCACACTTCAGGGTTGCTAGAGATGTCCTACCAAGGCTTGGGTATAATAAACCTGCATGCCTACATTCAAAGTTCTTCCCAAGCTTGATGGGTAGTTCAAAGATGAGTGCTTCTAGCCCAGACTCAACTATATACACAACAGATACTCCTAAAGAAGTAGAAAGAAAGATCAAGAAGAAGGCATTAACAGGTGGTAGAGATACAGCGGAAGAACAAAGAAAGCTTGGTGGAAGACCAGAAATATGTCCAATCTATCAATATTATATGTATCTGTTTGAACCAGATTCAAAGAAGTTAGAAGAAAGAGCCAATGCATGTAGAGCTGGAAAAATCCTATGCGGGGAGTGCAAACAAGAATTAATAGATAGAATAAACAAGTTCCTAGAAAAACATCAGGAAAAAAGAGAAAAATTAAGAGATAGTATAAATGAGTGGCTCCTTAGTGAGGACCACATGCCTTAGTTGTGTTTTCTTTTCTTTCCCTTGACAACTCTTTTTTCTTCTTCGCCCCTAAGTGCATGCTTGAATTCCTTTAAGGAGTATCTCTCCTTGGAAAGTCTTTCTAATATTTGATAAGGTAATGGTAACAATACTGATATCTCTGGTTTCTCTTTTAATAGCTTTTTCACATCTTCAAGTGTGAACCTATCCTCAGGACTCATGTCAATGGTTAATCCATACTTATCCATGAAGTATATTCTTTTCAGTGCTTCATTCACGAATTCTCTATATCTATTACCACCAAACCCAACTATTAGTGTCTTGTTTAGGTTCAAGGATTTACATATACGTCTAGCTACTGGTTCCACTGCTTTAGAGATATCACCCATTACTCTATAATTATTCTCAATGTTTTCAATTATTGGATTATAGTTTTTCTTTATGTATAGGGCTAGGAGTAAGTGTTGGTTTATCACTGTTGACCCATCTCCTCCAAGCATTTCTAGATATCTCTGACTAGCATGACCACTAAGCTCTGAGATATATACTGATATAGCATCTTCTTTGGAATCCACCAATCCTAGCTTTATTGGTCCAAACATTAGATATTTGTTGAGATCTTCCTCACTCACGAGATTTTTTTCTCTGTTTTTAACTGCTTTTGCTATGCTTTCATCTTTACCAATAGGTCCATGAATCAATTGTAATT
Source organism: Candidatus Woesearchaeota archaeon (assembly GCA_021162185.1). GTDB lineage: Archaea > Nanobdellota > Nanobdellia > Woesearchaeales > JAGGZC01 > JAGGZC01. The sequence goes on from JAGGZC010000018.1 coordinate 6,579, forward strand.
TGTAGAATGTGTCAAACCAGTCCTCTATAAATATTCCTAAGAGTGTAAAAGTTGATCTTAACCCTCCTAGAACTATCATCATGTCATCACTTATACCACTCCCATTTTTTTCCCTGATATATCCGACTATGTGTCTATCATCTAAACTATTCACAATATTTTCAATGGATTTAAACTCCTTAGTTATTACTCCTTTCCTTATCAGTCTTTCCTTTATTCTCTTGTTATGCGGCTTTTTCTCAAGTGCATACATTACTTTCCATACTGCTTCTCTTTCAATTTCTTCTTTTTCTTTATCAGATAATTTATAACTATCTAATACATTTCTTATCCTTCTCTTTACTTCTTCCATGTTGATAGTCACACATTCTCCCCCACCAATACCTATAATCTCTTTTAGGTTTAACACTTTATTAGTATCCATCTGTTTTAGTAGATTTCAATAAGCCTTTTCAGCACGCTTTCTATATGGCTTATATACATCCATCGAACCACCAATAATTATGCCCTCCAAAAGTAGTTTTCTTTCTCTTTCTGTTAATCCTTTTTTATCTATTAACTTGTTAATCTTTCTGAATAGGTCTATTCCAAGTAGTGGTTTACCATTAATCCTTTCAATCATATAGCAATATAGGTCTTCATCAATCTTTAATGTGTCTGTATCTTCTATATCTATGCCATAATATTCCTTATATAATCTTGCTCTCTCTTTTGGATCTTTTAATTTTAGTATTGACTTATCATACGTGAAGCGTATATCTTTTTTTCCTTCCAACAAGTTGTGGATCCATAGTGTTGTAGCATCCATTAATGCTTGTCTAAGGAATACTAATGATTTAGCAAGATTCTTTATGTGGGCTGCTTCCTCTATTTTTCGCACTATGTATTCAAGGCTTAGATATGGTCCCTTTATCCTAACTATTTCCTCTCCTTCTTCCTCTTCCTCTTTTATATAGTTATTTACTTCTATTCCAAAAAACTTTTTTAGGATCTCTTCCTCTAGTTGAGGATAATTCTTTATCACTCTAAATTTGTCCATAAATGTTTTCTTTGAATTATTAAAAGCGCCATGTAATTCTTCTCCATGTCCCTGGATTGATTGAACAATATATGATAATAGTAAAAGCCCACCTGTTTCTCTATTCAAATCTGGATCAATTCCTATAATCCTCTTGGCCGTAGAGTATACATCACTTAGAATTGTCCTGATAAGGAGGTCTAAATTAGAATAGGCTTTTTCTTTCTTTATGTGACTACTTAGATCCCCCATTGTTCCTGGCACTACTTGTTTCTTCTCTATACTGATAATCCTTACTTCTTCATTATTCTTATAGAAAAAGGGAACATCCCTATGGGTTTTTATCCTTATAGCTTTTTTCTTTTCCTCTCTTTTCTTCAACTTATGTTTTTTTCTCTTTATGCTCATTTAAATATATTTCTACTCTTTAGTAAATATTTTTTAAAATATATTTTAGTGGAAATCATATATCTATAGAGAAAATTAGTCATAGTTTAATCGTTTGTCACTAATTAAATTTATAAAATATTGATCAATCCCTTGTTATATGCTTGGGAGGATTATTTCTGGTAATACTGGATTACTCATTGCTAGGAAGCATAGTAGGGAGAGAGTGGAACTGGGAGAACTAGTGGTTGCTCCTCTAAATAATGACTCAAAACTTTTACTCCAAGTAGTGGATATTGGTTATTCCTCTCAGTTGGACAAAAAATTGTTAGAGTTTATCGCAGGCATCTCTGTTGAGCATGGAGAATCTATCGATGAGTTTGGTAAAGAGTTGCGATATTATGAGCTATTAAGCCTTACACCCCTCCTAGAGATAAGGGATTCAAATGTTTCTGCTCCTAGGGTTCTACCAGGGATATTTACACCAATATACAGAGTGAATAGTAAGGATTTATGGTTCCTTGGGGGTAGAGGGGTTTCTCTGGGATTTATAAGGAGTGGTTCAAATGTTTTAGATATAGAGGCAAGGCTTCCTGTGGAAAAGATGCTTAGTCATCATGTCTTGATAACTGGTACAACTGGGAGGGGTAAGAGTATTTTAATGAAGAATCTTTTATGGCAGTTATTAGATCTAGATAATGTTTCATGTTTAGTGATTGATCCACATAATGAATATTATGGTATTAATGGTAAGGGTTTGAGACTTCATCGGAATGCTAGTGATTCATTGTTATATTATTCACCAGTGAATTATCCAGGGGCTATTAGTTTGATTGTTAATATCTCTTTATTGAGACCAGAACATTTGTCAATAATTGACTTTAGTGATGCTCAATGGCAATTAATGAATGCATATTATAAGAATTATGGAGATAAATGGATAGAAGCCCTACTACTAGGAGAAGAGCTGCCAGAATCATTAAAGAAGAGTTTTAATGAAGCAACACTAAATGTTGCTAGGAGGAAGATTTCACTACTATTAGACATAGAGATAAAGAATAATTCTATTATTCCAAGAGGAATATTTACAACTACTGGAGGAGAATCAACCATAAAGAGTATTACAAACGCATTAATGAATGGAAAAATAGTTATAATAGACACAAGCACTATTAAGAGTGAGTTAGAACTATTAATCTCAAACATGATAACAAGAGAGGTATACAGAGAAAAACTCTCAAGGATTCATAAACAAGAGCAAGCCCCAATTATCTCGATAGTATTAGAAGAAGCGCCGAGAGTGTTAAAAAATAATGAGAATATATTCTCGACTATTACGAGAGAGGGGAGAAAGTTTGGTATTGGACTAATAGCAATAACACAGATGCCATCATTGATTCCAAGAGAATTACTGGCAAATATGAATACAAAGATCATTCTAGGAACAGAGCTTAGTAGCGAGAGAGAAGCAGTGATAAATAGCGCTAGTCAAGACATAAAATATTTAGATAGAACAATTGCAAGCATGAATAAGGGAGAAGCAATAGTTACATCGACATTCAGCAGTATAGCACTCCCTATAAAGATTCCCTTCTTTGATGAGGAAATCGCACTAAAAGAAGAGAAGGAAAAAAAGAAATACATAGGGTTGTAGTTTTTTATAGTCAGGGAGAATATTTATAAACTACTGAGATCTCTTACTCTTCATGGTTAGGATTGCCCATTTAGCTGATCTCCATCTAGGCTCTTGGAGAGATCCAGATTTAAAGCTCTTAGGAATAGAAGCTTTGAGAAAGGCAGTGGATGATATATTGTCTCATGGAGTAGAATTTGTGATAATTGCTGGAGATCTATTTCATACAGCTCTACCAAGTATTGATATTGTTAAGGAGGCAGTAAGACAGCTAAAGAGGCTTAGGGATAATGGGATAGCGATATATGCTGTTCCTGGTAGTCATGATTATAGTCCAACAGGAAAGACAATGCTGGAAGTATTAGAAGAATCAGGACTATTAACCATTGTTTCTCGAGCAGAGGATACTAATAATGGTTTAAGATTAAGAGAATATAGGCATGGGGTTTTCTCTCTTTATGGAATGCCTGGTAGAGCCCTAGGATTAGAAAAGTCTTATTATAAGGAATTAGTACAACCAGCCCTACAAGAAGATAGGATAAACATATTTGTGATGCATTCAGGAATCTTAGAATTGCTTCCAAAACAGCTCTCAATGCTTGAAGCTGTTTCTATAAGTGATTTGCCAAGAGGATTTGATTACTATGCGAGTGGTCATATCCACAGGCCAGGAGTACATAATCTTAAGGGTTATCTTATTGGTTTTCCAGGGCCATTAATGCCTGACAACTTTCAAGAATTAGAGGAGTTAGGTATTGGTGGATATTACTTGATATACATAAATGAAGAGGGGAAAGGAGAAAGGTTTGTTGTGAACAATAAGGAGATTTATGTGGAGTATAGGCCAATAATGGTTAAGAATGTTATAACTATATCTATTGATTGTACTGGTCTTACTCCTGGAGAGGTGAATGAGAGAGTAATAGAAGAATTAGAATCAAAAGAATTATTTGATTCCATAGTGCTTCTAAGGCTTCAAGGAGTGTTAGCGTCTGGGAGGATTAGTGATATAGATTTTAACAGGTTTGCCAAGATTGCAGAAGGAAGACAGGCTTATAAGCTGTTGAGAAATACTTCTAAGCTTGAACAACAGGAATATAGAGAGATATCAGTAGAAAAAAAGCCAGTCCAGGAGATTGAGAAGGAGTTAATAGATGCAAACATAGGGAAGCACATAGAGCTATTTGATAAAGACAAAGAGAAAAGGATTATTAATGAGTTAATGGTTATACTTGGATCTGAGCGTGGAGAAGAGGAAGCAAAAACTAGTTATGAGGATAGGGTTATTGAATCAGCGATGAAGAAGATTGATGAAGAATTAGAGTTGCCTAAGGATTCTTAATGCTTCATCCCTATCTTTTCCTATTAACATATCTGCTAGTTCTGAGTCATGGAAAACATTTCTGATCCATTCAGCGAAATCATTTTTTTCATTATTGGCATGATACTTATATGTTGCCTCATCCATTTTTTCTAATGCTTCTCTGAGTTCGAACACATTTCTATATACCTCTCCATTCACACAATAAAACCATTTTTCTTTACTCACTTCTTGTTTTAATCTTTGGAGGCGCCTAATCTTCTCTGTGAGTATCCTAACCTCTTCTAGTTTTTCATCCATCTCTACTTCTAGGTCTATGAGTTCTTGTTCTATCCTCCTTTTTTCCTCATTTTTAATCTTCCATTGTTCTTCTATTTCCTCGAGCTGCCTTAAGAGCTCTACTAATCTTGATGCAAGAATTGCCCCATGGGTAATTCTTCCCTCTAGATGGTAGCTCTTCATTAATTCTTTTAGATCTTGTCCAATTATCTCTTCGGGAATTTTTCCACTCATTAGTTCTTCTATTAACTTTGAGAAGAATAAATCTTTCTGTTCTTCTTTCTTTTCCTTGCCTTGTAAGAATGCTTCCTCTTTTTTTATTTTTGGTAGCTTTTCCTCGATTTCTGTTCTTATTGGTTCTGGTTCCTTTATTCTTAGTTCCTCTTCTTTCTTGTTTGCTTCTTCATGTACTTGTCCAGTTTTTTGCTCGATGTTTTTTATGCTTGACTCCACTATGTCTTTCACTGGGCTTGGAAGTCTTGCTGGAACCTCTTGTTTTTTCTTCCTAAACATCCCTCACCCCTCCATGTATGTTTAATACTCCTCATATAAATAGTTTTCTAAAAAGAACCAATTTTTTTCAATATTGAAAAGAATTTTTCAACTTAGACTAATAATGATATCCAAATAATCCTTTATGAGCCTTGTTATGAGGAATCTCTCTTTTACAATCTCTCTTCCCTTTTCACCCATTCTTCTAGCTAATTCCTGGTCTTGGAGTAATTGAAGGATCCTATCAGCGAACCCTTCTTTATCATGAGGATCTAATAGGAATCCATTAACACCATTCTCTATCTGTAATGGTATCCCGCCAATATTTGATGCTACTACTGGTGTGCCTTTCCATAATGCCTCGGTAACTGTTAATCCAAAACCCTCCCTAATAGATTTCTGTATAACCACCCGAGAAACTCTTTGAAGAGTATTCACTAGTATATCATTACCATCATTTATTATTAGTATTACATCCCCAGCTCTTATAAGGTCTTCTGCTTTCTTTTTCACTTTTTCATATATAGCCCATCCCTCTGGGTCATCAGTAGCAGTTCCTCCTAGTAATACTAATCTCGCATCAACACTTTTCTTTATGATCCTAAACACATCTATAACTCCTTCTGGATCCTTCCACTTGTCAAACCTAGAGATTTGTGTTATTAATGGTTTATCAAGAGGAATATTGAATTCTTTTAAAACTCTCTGAATTGTCTCATCTGATAATTCTATGTTTTTGGGTGATAAGGGATTAATAGCAGGATAAACAATTCTTTGTTCCACTGGTAAATCCTTCTTTTTATATTTCTCGCTTGAGACTATTACTAGGTCATATCTATGTATAAACTCTTTCAAGAAGTTCCACAGGTCTTTGTTCGGATTGGATAGATCAACATGACATCTCCATATCCATGGCTGTTTCTTTTCATAGAAGCTTATTAATGGTAATGGCTGTGGGTCATGAATAATTACTAGGTCATGATTGAGATGAGTAAAAGTAGAAAAATTTTCATTTACCTCTAAATACTTCTTTTTCATATCCTCCCTGAGGATTGTTTCCTCTCCTTGTAATGCGTTATGAAAGCTCTTAGTGATCTTGAAGAACTCTGGATTCCCATATAGGATTCTCCAACCAGTAGCAATGCCTATATTATTCATTAATGGTACAAGTGAGCTAAGCATCTCTGCTACTCCTCCTCCTTGATATGTAGAATTTATATGTACTATGTGTCTATCCCTTACAATCTCTGCTTTCTTATGGATTTCTTCTAGTATCTTTTCGTCTACTATTCCCCTATAATCTTCTAATCGTTTCATACGAGCATGATATTAGAGTATTGCCACTATAAAAATTTTGTTATTCTAAGGAAACCTTTATAAACATTTGGCCCGATACAAATATATGGCAAAGAGGAGGGGGCAGATCTCCATGGAGTTCTTATTAGTCACTGGTTTTGCATTACTAATACTCATGCCAACTATTTACCTATTCTCCTTGCAATTACAAGGACTGCGGACTGATGCAAATGTAAGAGAATTTACTCGTGCTATGAATGAATTGGATGCCGCTATGAGGGAAGTTTGCTATATGGGCAGTGGAGCGAGACAAGTAGTAAGCATATACTTTCCTCTTGGGTTCCAGGGAATAAACACTACTAATAGCAACATAGTGATGTATAACTATTCAAATCCTCCAAACGAAATAGTTATACCCAAAAAGATTCCTTGTAATGCATCTATAAATATTCCTAGGGTTAACGGGCTTGTAAAGATTACCATCACTAATCAGGGGGGATTGCTCAATGTCACGACTTAGGGGAATGATATACACTATTGATATGGCTTTGAGCTTAACATTATTCATGGCAGCATTGATTATAGCACTATTATTTCTATATAGGCATGGAATTAGTCATGATTATACATCAACAGATGCTGATCTCTTAATAGAGACGCTCTTGAGTCAGGGCATACCAGAGAATTGGTCTAGCACAACAATTATTAGTCCTGGTTTATTGTCTAGTAATGGAGCTCTCAGCATTGAAAAGTTTCGAGAGATTCAAAATATTTCATATGAAGACTTAAAGCTCTTAATAGGTGTGAGGAGCGAGTTTTTTTTCTATATACATAACTCTACTAGTGGTATAATGATTAATAATACTTGTGGTTATGGATATACTGATATAATGCCCTATAACTGTTCACCCATAGATGCTATAATATCCTTAAATCCTTCAAGGATAGCTAGGAGAGATGCAATCATAGCTATTCCTCCAAACATGGCATATTTAACAATATACACATGGAAAAAATGAGGAAAGCATTTTATTACTCGGTTGACGCACTGCTAGCAGCGATTCTGATATTCACAGCTATATACCTAATCATAGAGAATTCTCCTATACCAGAGACCCCTACAAGTATATTAGAAGATTCATTTCTCAATGCTTTATCATCTATAAAACTGAGAGAGGTATATAACTATTCTAGTGCTGCTAAAACAGCTATTGATTCTAGCCTTGTCACTAGTCCCAATATATCCCTCCTAGAAGCAGTTGGAGAACTATGGGCTATAAACCAATCCAGTCTTGCTAGAGAGATCTTGGATAGATATCTCTCACAGCTAAACCTCTCTGTAGGAGTATATATAAACAATGAATTCATAGCTGGCAGGGATATTGGTGGGGATATTGTTTTAACATCTCGAAGACCAATATCAGGAGTAGCTAAAAACAAGCCATTGGAAGGAGTGAGCAGTACTGCTAGTATTAGAAAGATAAAAGACAAAGAATTCTATTCTTATAGCTATCTAGGAGGATTCATCGGGCAGGGAAACATCTCTATAATACTAGAATTACCATCCTGGATTAATACTAGTTATATTGATAGTTTTGAGGCATTCCTAGATCTTGGAGGAGGCTTTAATGTAACTGTTAATAACGAGTCATGCATATCAGTCTCTCCTACCTATCCATTAATGGTTCCAGAATTCTTTGATTTATCATCATGTATAGATAGCTTGCATAACTCTACAAATATTATAAGATTTATACCATTCGGAGAGATAAATGAATCCTTCATATCTGGTGGGTATATAAGAGTGGGATATAGGAGTGATAATCTTATAGATAATCCACCAATAGAAAACAAGCTACACTACATACCAGGAGTAGAGGGAATCATAAATATATATGATGGAATCCCCATACCTGGGACATTAAACAATTTGTCCATTGTTTTAACGATTAATAATAGTGCAGAAACAATATTAGTCATTGGTTATGATAAAATAATACTTAACTCTACGAACAATGAAACAAGGAGAATAGTGTTAACAGATCAAAATCTTTCAAGTATTATTAACTATTCGAGGATTTCTAATAGCACGGTTCCCATAAGGATTTATTCCAAGGAAGTATTACCACAACTAGTACAAGGAGGGGATGCTGATATAGTATTAATAACTGATCTATCAGGAAGCATGGATTGGCGTATGGATTCAGATGCAACAGGAGTTATACGCCAATGTGATGATCCATTACTATATGATAATTCTACTCAAAGATTGAGTCTTGCAAAGTGTTTAGACAAGAAATTTGTGGATATGATACTAAACTATACTGGTAATAGGATTTCGTTAGTAGGGTTTAATACTGGTATTAGGTCTACAAGCTTAACAGATGATAAAGATGCATTAATGCATGAAATAGAGCAATATAGTCCTAATGGTGGTACTTGTATATGTTGTGCTATAAACACTGCTTATAATATCCTGGCTTCTCAGAGTAATTCTTCTAGGAAGAGATATATAGTGGTGATGAGTGATGGAATCCCTACTCATCAATGTGCTCGTTGGAGTTGTACAGGCACTTCTACTAGTGCCTATTGGCTTTGGTGGAGTGGTTGTTATGGTAATAGTGCGGACTGTGTTGGTAATGATTGTAGTTGTCCAATGTATAATGCTAACTGGTCTAGCTGTAGGGCTCATAATGATCTAAATGCAACTATTTATAGTATTGGTTTTGGACCGGTTGATAGTTGTGAAAACGCAAACACTACTCTTAGGAGTATAGCTGAGTGTGGTAATGGTAGCTACTATTCTAGTAGTGATCCTTATGCATTAGACCAAATCTATACTGATATCGCTAAAGAGATAATAAATATGAGCTATAAGGAACAAGTAGTATATGTTGAGGGTTCATTTGTACCTGCAAGGCTTTATAATGATTCATATATCAATATATCCATTATTCAAGAACAAGGAGAACTGCCTGCTTCAAGTATTGATCTAATATACGAGGAAAACATAAATGATTGTAATGTCTCTATAAACATTCCAGGAGGAATAACAATTATAGACGCGAGTCTAACGAGTTTTTCTGGTCCTCATTGGACTAAGAGAGTAATAGTGAATAATCATACATTACTAAACCTTACAGAGTATAGGTTTAGCTATATAGAATTAGGAGACCCATTCATCATAGCTGTTCCCCCAGATATATTATTGGCAAATAGTTCTAATAATATCTCAATGATTGCTGGTGACTCAGAGATAAATGATTCTGAGTGTATGAAGAATAATTCCCTAATCTTACACATAGCTGTTCCCTCTACTACTACTAGAACAATCCCACTACCAGAACTAGAGGGCTGTAACTGGGAGATAGAAGTGTATAACAAGGGATTAGAACACATAACAATACCCGAGGAATATGATGGAGATAGGAATTGTAGCTATACCTCTATGAATATCTCTTTTAATGATAACAATGCATATGATGTAGCAGTATATGAATTACTGAGAGCATTAGGTCCTGATAGAGATGGAGAAATCCTAGCAAGCTTTGAAGAAGGAGATATAGAGATCATAGTAACATCTATTAGTGGTGTGCCATATATGTGGGGCCCAGCAATGATAGAAGTGAGAAGGGTGTTAGAATGAGAAAGGCAATATTATACACTGGCATCACAGTATTCCTAATAGCATTATTATTAATAATCATGTCCATAGAATATTCTAGGGAATCTTCAAGACTGGAAAATATAGAGATGAGAAAAGCAATATTAATGAATCAGTTCATAGAAATGATTGATACAGACATTCCTCGCGCATCAAGAATTGCTACTATTAGATCAATGCTAGCAATAGAGGATTATTGCTCTAGACATGCGGTATTCATATCAAATCTTTCAGAGGTATTCAAAGAGGCATTTATGAATGGAACAGTAATGGGAGAAGAGATACCAATAATAATGAATGACTCTCTGGGGGTATATATCTCTAGACTTAAAACAACTGCTCATGGAATGGGAATGGACTTATCCATTAATATTGAAAACATAAGTTTAGAACAGAAGTCTTCTTGGGAGATAATTATTAGTTATATATTAATAGTTAACATCACTGATAATGAGGATACATATATAGCATATGAGAAACCATTAAACAATACAATAGAAATAATAGGACTGAGAGATCCATTATTCAGTGTGTATACAAATGGAAGAATACACAATGAGATAAAGAAAACGAATCACACACCATTTGTAATAAATGGAAATGCATCAAACTTCCAAGAGTTTGCAATCAATATGGAATACTATGAGAATCCTGATGCACCAAGTTTTCTCGACCGCTTTACTGGCAGCCTTAATCCAAGTCCATATGGAATAGAAGCAATGGTTAATCTAGAAGAATTAGCTGCTCAAGGATTAGAAATTGATACTAGTAAAAGCATTGTTGATCATTTGTATTTCTCTAATCAGAGCAACACTGCTGACTGGTGTAGCTTTGAAGGATTATCATCATGGATAAAGATTGATGAAACCCATGGCTATTTCTATGGCTTAGATAATGTTACATATATAAATTGTAGTGGTTAATATACATTTTCAAACAGACGGATGAACTCTCCTAGTGGAAACTTGTCAAAGTTTCTATATTTTTTAATCGTTCTATTGATAAATCTTTCAATATTCCTTGATCTATCTCTATGTTTTTTTAATTGATCAATATGCCAGGTGATAGCACTGAGGAATCTATGTTTGATAAAGAAATATATTGCTTTTCTCTCTTCTCTGTTTAATTTTAGAAGCTTTTCATATGTGTTTAGGTATAATTTGAGTTTTTCTATTTCTATTGTTTTTTCCTCTATGAATGTGTGGGCAATAAAGGTTGCTATTTCTTGTGCTATAAAGTCTTTGTGAGCGTCATCCCAGTCGAGGA
>JAGGZC010000083.1 GCA_021162185.1 Candidatus Woesearchaeota archaeon
GTAGAAGAGATAGGATCTAATGATTTACTAGGGAAATATGTTATAATAAAACACAATATTAGCAATAGAGAGATATACACTCTTTATGCCCACTTTTCAAAGATATTTGTTAAAAAGAAAGATAGAGTCACAATAAATAGTGTTATTGGATACATGGGAAACACTGGTAGGAGTCATGGAGCACACCTACATCTAGCAATGTATAAACAAAAAAATAGGACAAGGCTATATATAAACATAGAAAGAGTAATAAAATATGTATACAATACGAGACTCTACGTAAAGAAATGATCAAAATCTTTAAAAATAGATTAAAACCCTTTCTCAGAAAGCGGGGGTTCCCGAGTGGTCAAAGGGGCAGGACTTAAGATCCTGTGGCTCAGTGCCTTCGTGGGTTCGAATCCCACCCCCCGCACATTAAAAAATGAACACCCTCATCCTAATCGGTGGTGGGACAGGAAGCGGAAAAACCACTCTAGCATTAAATATTATTAAGAATATTGGAAAAGAAAACGCACTACTTGTATCCACTGATCATTATTATAAGGATTTAAGCCATCTACCAATGGAAGAGAGAGATAAACAAAACTTTGATCATCCAAACGCAATTGATTGGGATTTACTCCAAGAACAATTAGAAAAACTTCTAAGAGGAGAAAAGATAAATATGCCTATCTATTCATTTAAAGAACATGTAAGAGAGGGTTACATAGAGGTAAATCCTAGAAGAGTAATTATTCTTGAGGGCATATTTGCACTATATGATAAGAAAATAAATGAAATAGCAGATCTTAGAATATTTGTTGATACTGATCCTGATATAAGATTTATTCGTAGATTACAAAGAGATATAAAAGAAAGAGGGCGCACTCCTGAGAGCGTGATTAATCAATGGTTAAGCACTGTTAGACCAATGCATGAAGAATTCATTGAGCCAACAAAGAGATATGCACATATAATTGTTCCAGAGGATCCTGAAGGAAAGATGAGAGAAACAGCTGTGGATATTATATGTTCAAAGGTTAGGTTATTACTTAACTCTCCATAAATCTGAGAGCTTATCTATGCCTTTTTCAAGAGGAGTGCCATGGGATATTTGTTTAGCAATAAAGATTACTTCACTAATCCTTATAGCTCTAAATAGTAATACCAGCGCTATATATAACGAGATAAAGACCACGCCGCCTAGTATCAATTTTAGATAGAGAGATATATGAAGTATTCTTATAAAGATTAAAGGAATAGTTGCTAGAATACCTGAAATTATTATGGGGATTCCTCGGAAAATAGTAAATGAGGGAATACCTATTCTCTTATGAATCAATAGTAGTGAGATGATAGTAATAACTATTAGACTGATAAGTGTTCCAATAGCAGCACCAACCCCTCCTAATATTGGAATGAGTGCTAGGTCAATAATTATGTTCGTTATTGCTCCAGTGTAAAATATTTTTGCTCTCTCTTTTACCATTCCAAAACCTACAAAGACCTGCATTAGTACAGAGAATATGCCCATTGCTATTCCCGACACTGCGAGTATTGAAAGAATCGGAGCAGCACTAGCATATTTCTCTCCGAATAACAGAGTAACTACTTGTGATGGAAAGACTGCTAATAATATGGCTATAGGGATTGTAATCAATAATATAAATACTAATCCCAAGCCCATGTATCTCTTAGCATCCTCAACTCTTTTCTTGTGCCATGCATGAGCAATGATTGGGAATAATACAAGGGATAATGGGCCAATAAAGCTAGTGATGATCGTCATTAATGGTTTAGCTACCTGATATCTAGCAACCTCTATTGGGTTTTTTAATATGCTTAATAATAATGTATCAGTAGTTGAGAAGATTATTATCCCAATACTAGTAACTAGTACTGGTAATCCATACAGAAACATATCCCTAACAATGTTTTTCCTAAGAGATGGTTTTCCCTTAACATATGGGTGCTTTCTTGCAATGATCCATGCATAGATCCCTGACAATACAGAGTATCCAAATATATATGCCAAACAAGGAACAAGTGGGGAAGAAGGATATAGTTGGAAGAGCACAAAAGAAGTTGTAAGGATTGTAAACATGTTTATAGAGCTCCCAATACCTGATAGCAAATAATTGCCAAAGATCCTGGGAAAGGTAGTATAACTAGCAAAAACAGTTATAGCTACGAACAATATAAGCATCACTGTAAACATTAACTCGGCGTTAGGATTGCCTCTAAAAAAGAAGGAAACTATCTGCCCTCTTAGTAGGAATAATATAAAGGCAAGAAGGATTCCCATCCCTGTTTGTATTGCTTGATTATAAAACAACACAGCTCTCATAGATGAATACCTCTTCTTCACAAAATATTTTATCCCATGAAAAACAGTTGCCTCTCCTAGGCCTAGATCACGAAGCAAGCCTAATAGAGAGAAAAAAGCATAGATTGCATAAAAGGTTCCATAGTCTGCAACACTTAGGCTTCGAGCATATAGGATTCTCAATAAGTATCCCAATATTCCTGCAAAAATTGAAGCTATATATATCCAGAATGTGTCCCTAACAATGGATCTATTCTTCATTGGTCTTAAAAACCAATCACTATTTAAATATTTTATTTTTTTATAGAAAAATTTATAACTAAGATTGAGAATAAAAAAGATATGAGAAAAAAGAAAGCAGGGCGGAGAGAATATAA
>JAGGZC010000048.1 GCA_021162185.1 Candidatus Woesearchaeota archaeon
TCTTCTAGTAATTGCTCTTTGGTTTCCTTTGTAATCTTCTTTCTTCTTCCATCTGGTCTTATAACATAATTTGCTCCCGGATATTTGTCTGGGCCATTCTCAACAAACTTCTTTAAATACTCAATATTCCACTTTGTAACTCTTTCTGGTACTGTTAATACCCTTGCAAATGCTTCTGGAACCCCTACTTCATTTATCTTTAGCCTTGGATCTGGGCTGATAACACTTCTAGCTGAGAAGTTCACTCTCTTTCCTAATAAGTTATGCCTTATCCTTCCCTCCTTGCTCTTGATTCTTTGTGTCAGTGTTTTTAATACCTGCCCGTTCCTGTGCCTAGCAGGAGGTATTTGTGGAACATTATTATTTATAAGTGTTGTAACATGGTATTGTAATAGGTCCCATAAATCCTCAAGTATGATTTCTGGTGCTCCCGCATTAATGTTTTCAAATAATCTTTGATTAATCCTTACAATATCTCCAAGCTTGTGTGTTAGATCATCCTCACTCCTCTCTCCTGATTCTAGTGTGATACTTGGCCTAGTGTTTACTGGTGGTACTGGTAGAACTGTTAATACTGCCCATTCAGGTCTAGCTCTCTTTGGATCTATTCCAAATAGTTCTAGATCCTTGTCTGGTATTTTTTCTAGTCTAGCCCTTATCTCTACTGGTGTTAGTCTTCTATCCTTCTCATAAAATGTGGTTGGTTTTTCTAGTTTTATTTCCTGCTGTTCTGTCTTACAATGTGGACACACATTACTCTTCACTGCTTGAGAGATTATTTCCTTTAATTTTTCTCTCCTAGCAGTTAATCCCATCTCTGCCTCTATCTTATCCAATAGCTCTTTGTATTTCTCTATGTCAGAATCTTTTAGTAGTATTCTTCCACAATGCCTACAAGTTGTTCTTAATAAGTCATATATAAGGGGTACAAAGCTTATGTGGATCACTGGTTTCGCTAATTCTATATATCCAAAGTGTCCAGGGCATTCCTTGATGCGCCCACCACAGGTCTTACAAACGATTCCGGGATCAATTACTCCTAGTCTTACATCCATTAATCCTCCATCAACAGGGTATCCGTCTTTATCATATAATTCTGGTGTAACTATCTTTGCTACTGCCATCTTTTTTATCTGTTGAGGGCTTAATAATCCGAATTCAATCTTGCTTATCTTTTTATTTACTTTTATATCTAGCATTTATTCACCCCTAAAACTTATCCTTTAATACTAGTTTTGGATAGATGATCATTGTTTTTAATTCATCTGTTAATAACTTAAAGGCATATCCTGTTTCAACCCATTCAACATCTGTTTTTCCACATAGTGGGCAATATGCTGTATGCTTCCTGTAGTCATATATAGCGATTATTCCGCAATGATTGCATACTGGTATAAGTGTTTTATCACTATCAAATCTTTCTTTTAATAATAGACTAGCCCCATGAGCAATGAATGTATCCTTCTCCATTTCTCCCAATCTTAATCCTCCTTCTTTTGCCTTTCCTTCTGTTGGCTGTCTTGTTAATAACTGCACTGGTCCTCTTGCTCTTGCCTGCATCTTATTCCTAACCATGTGCTTTAATCTGAGATAATACATGTTTCCAACATATATCCTTGCAAGGTATTGTCTACCGGTTAGTGGATCATACATTATCTCTGTTCCATCCTCCCTAAATCCTAGGTTTTTCAACTCTTCTCTTAGGTCTCTCTCCTTTTCTGATTCAAATATTGTTCCATTGATATATCTCCCTGATAATGCTCCCACCTTTCCAGCTAGGAGTTCTAGTAGATGTGCAACAGTCATTCTTGATGGAACACTATGAGGACTAAATATGATGTCTGGTCTTATTCCATTAGCAGTGAATGGCATGTCTTCTTCTGGGAGTATTACTCCTATAACTCCTTTCTGTCCATGTCTACTTGTAAACTTGTCCCCGATCTCTGGTAGCCTTGTAGATCTAACTCTAACATTTACAAGCTTGTTTCCTTCTCCACTCTCAGTGATCACAACCATGTCTACTACTCCGCACTCTCCTCTCTTTATAGTTGTAGAGCTCTCTCTCTTTGTCATTCCTCCAAGTGTGTATTCATCCATACTATTTAGGAATCTTGGTGGGCTTACCTTTCCTATTACCACATCTCCTGTTTCTACTTCTGCTTCTGGGTATATTATTCCATCTTCTTCTAGTAATCTATAAGCATGCTCGCTTCTATATCCTTTCACATCTTTGTCTGGTATGCATATCTTATCTGTTAATCCTCCTGGATATCGTAATTCTTCCGATGTTTGTGGACTAAAGTATGTGCTCCTACCCATTCCTCTTTCAATACTCCCCTTATTTACAATTATTGCGTCTTCAATGTTATATCCTTCATACGCCATTATTGCTACCACTAAGTTTTGTCCGAATGGATGTGTTTTTAATCCCTGAGAATTTTGCATGAAGCTCCTAACAATTGGTTGTTGTGGGTAATGTAAAATATTTACATCTGTCTCTGTTCTCAACAAATAGTTCATTGCATACATCCCAATTCCTTGTTTCTGGTTTTTCGCTCCCTGTAGCATTCTTACCCCATGATTGTGCTGCCCAAATGGAACAAGACTAGTGGTTATTCCTAGCATTGCATATGGAGCTATTTCTAGATGTGTGTGTTCCTCTGTTAGTTGATCCTCTGTAAATGCTACTAGTAGATTCTCTTCTTCTGCAGGATCTACATATTCAATTATTCCTTGTTTTACTAGGTCACTCCAAGATATTTGCCCTTTTTGTAATTGCTCTATGTGTTTATCCGTAAGTAATGGTTTTCCATTCTTTACAACTATGAGGGGTCTTAGTGCTCTTCCATTAGAAGTGTTTATATAAACATTATTTGTGTCTTCATCAAGATATATTCCTAAATCGAGTGGGAGTTTTCCCATTCTTCTCTCTGATCTTAATTCTTCTACGAATTCTTTTGGATTGTTTACTTCTCCAACATATTTCCCGTCTATATATACTTCGCTCATTCTTCTCCACCCTTTATTATTGGCACTTTTACTTCTAGTCCTAAATCTATTAGTTTTTGCATGATTTCTTCCTCGTTGACCTTTCCACTTATCCTTGTGAGCATTGCAAGGTTTTTCCTTAACCCTATATTGCTTCCTTCTGGTGTTTCAGTTGGACAAAGCCTTCCAAGATGTGTTGGATGCAAGCTTCTTGCTTCAAAATTTTCCTGTGAACTACTCAATGGGCTGACAACTCTTTGTAGATGAGAGATTGTCTGTAAAAAGTTTAAGTGCTCTATTCTCTGACATACACCTGTTCTTCCTCCAACCCAGTTTCCTGTAGCCATTGCACTATTAATCCTATCAGTTAGTAGTTTTTCTCGAATAATTACTCTTATGCTTGGCAGCTTCCCCCTCTTGACTATTCTTTGAAAATTGTACAACATATCATTGATCAATATTCTTAGATTTGCTCTAAATAATGTTCCTATTAGTTCTCCTGGCAATCTTAACCTCTTATTCATGAAATGGTCTTTATCGTCTTCTGGTAGGATTCCATTACTTACAAGTATAAATTTCTTCCAGAGTTTTATTAATTGATATGCTTTCCATATCCTTGAATCTCTTCCTTGTCCAATGTTTGGTAGGAAGAGCCTGTCGATAAGTCCTTCAGCTCTATTTATCCTTACTTCTCTTGTCTGATTAATCCCCACTTTCTTTGCTATATAGTCTAATGCTTCTTCTCTTGTCTTTATGTTTATGAAATCATATAGGTTTACGATTACTTCTGATGGGTCTTCTATATTCATGATTTTGACTATCTCATCATCTCTCTCCATTCCAAGTGCTTTTAGTAACACTACTATTGGTATCTTCTTTATTCTTGAAAAAGAGATATAGTATACTCCATCTCTAAACTTTTGGATTGTATGTGGAATATTTAGTCCTTTACCCACGGAAAATATCTTACCAATATATTCGCTTGGTCCAGTGCTTGCCTTTTCTACTATGAAATTATTTGGAGCAAGGTCCTCCATTATTATTACTACTTTCTCTGTTCCATTGATTATGAAATATCCTCCAGGATTGTCTGGATCCTCTCCTAGCTTGATTAACTCTTCTCTGCTTAATCCATATAAATGGCAATTCTTGCTTTTAACCATTATTGGTAAATTTCCAACGTTTACCTCAACGCTTTCTCTGTGAACATCATTCACATATGTATTTATCTCTAGGAAGACTGGCGCAGAGTATGATAGATTTCTCAGTCTTGCCTCTGCTGGGTATATGCTTCTCTTTGATCCATCTGCTTCTATTATTATTGGTTTTTCTACTCTTATTTTTCCTAGTCTTATCTTAAAGCTCTCTATTCCTGGGGGGATAATTGTTGGCTCTATCTCCCTATTTTCATCTACTATTTCTTGTAATCCTTTATCTATTAAATAATTAAAACTCTCTAGACTACTCTGAACAATGCTGTTTTCCTCGAAATATTTTTTGATTAATATTTCTCCCTTGCTACTCATTTATTACCACCCTATAATATATACTTATACCCGCTTTGGGATCCTTTCTCTTTATCTTAATTATGTCTCCTGGTTTTACTTCTAGGTGTCTTATGGCTGGATCACTCATATGTATCTTTGGTAATTCTTGATGTATTATGTAATATTTCTCAAACAATTCTTTTTTCTCTTTCTCTGTACATTTTTCATGTATAGGGATTAAATCATGACTTATAGGAGAAGTATCCTTTGTTTTCTTTACTTCTTTTTTTCTTGCCATCTTATTCACCTTTAGGGTTGATGGGCCGGACGGGACATCCATGCCGCTCATACGAGCAGGCATTTTGAACCCGCGACCCCCAGGTTAAAAGCCTGGTGCTCTTCCAAGCTGAGCTACCGGCCCATCCTTAGCGCCCTGGCCGGGATTTGAACCCGGGTCGAGGCCTCGACAGGGCCCCATGATAGGCCACTACACCACCAGGGCATGACTATGAATAGTGATCATATGTATTGTGAAGAATGTTTTTCTTCTATGAAGCAAGATTTGACTATCATCTTTTCGGCGGGAGTGTTATTCTATTTATAAATATTTTTGTCTATTTCTTATGTTGCTGTGAATGGCTCTTTCTTCTCCTAGCTGATCTCCCATAGCCACAGCTAGAGCAGTAATGCTTTGTTCTATGGTAACTTCGCTTTCCACATCTCCTACAAACTATATGGGTTGCTTTCTTATTCTGTTTTCCCTTCGAAGGAGTCCCCTTCATTACTCTCTACCTCACTGTGGAGAAATAGTTGTAATCGTGTCTCCTCTTATGAATAATGTACCAATCTTCTTTTTTACTTCCCCATTCTCTAACTCCTCTGCCTCTTCTAACACCAAATTGACATGAATGTCAAAGCTCTTCAATTTCCCTGTGTATTCTTTACCATTCTTCAACAATACTAATACCCTCTTATTTTTTGCTTCGTTAAGAGCATCAAGTGGTCTTGGATAATCTGGCATCTTATGCACCCCCTCTTGTTCTATGTGAGAGGAGCAAGCAAGCATTTATAAATTTTTTTACAATACTCCTTGCTCTAAAAGAGAGACAACTTCTTGAAGGGAGTCAACAATTACTACTCCTTCAACAATTCTAAAGTCTTCTCTAGGAATACTATTTGCCAATGCCACTGGCTTCATACCTGCTTTCCTTGCAGCTATAACTCCATGAATAGCGTCCTCTATTACTATACATTGCTCTGGACTCACTCCTAGTCTATGAGCTGCTAATAAAAACAAATCTGGCTCTGGTTTTGGATGTTGAACCTCATCTATAAATACTAATATATCAAAATATTTCTCTATTCCTTGCCTTATCAGTGTAGGGATTATACGCTCCCTCCTCCCAGAACTAGCTAGAGCAATAGCATAATCCTTATTCTTAAGATATTCTAACAATTCTCTTATCCCAGCTACTAGCCCAGTGTTCTCAATAACCCAGGGATCCATCTCCTTTTTCTCTCGAATAATCTGCTCTAAGAATAGAGGATCATCTACCCCATTATTCTTTAAAGCGATCCGAGCAATATCCTCTGTAGATCTCCCGCTTGCTTCTTTTATATCTATGAGAAATCTTAATCCATGTCTTTCAAATATCTTTTTCCATACCTCAATATTTGGTGGCAGGCTATCAATTACTACTCCATCTGCATCAAATATGATTGCTTTAGCCATAAGAAAAAAAGAAATAGACGAGATTCTTACTTTGGCTGTACTTGTATTGTTCCTGTTACTTTTCCTGGTAGTCCTGTATTCATGTCTATATAGTTTATTACAACATCTCCTTTTTCTCTATCCACATTTTGTAAATCGGTACATTCAGCTCTTATTGTGAATTCTTCACCATTCTCTACTTGTTTAGTTGACCTTGTACATGTTGTATTTCCCTTGTCACAGAAGTATAGGGTTGTATCACATGTTCCATTGTATGTTCCCCCTGTTATGTTTATTGTTGATCCAAAGTTGTTCGCCAGTGTTAATGCTATATAGCCATCACTAGCACTAGCTACTGGTTTCCCTACCGGCATTAATCCTGTAAATCCTGTAGCTGTCTCTGGTAGCATCTTGCTTGGGCTCAATACTCCAAAGTATGCTAGTGCTGCTATCGCTGCCAACACTACTAGTATTGCCCATCCATAGGTCATTAAGAATTCCATTGCTGCTTGTGCTTTTCTCATCTATTCACCTCCTTTTTGATTATTATTTCCCAAAGAGTAAAAGATATTTATAAATGTTTGTCTAAACTTTTAAGTAGATAATAACATTTATATTCTCAGCTTATTTAAATGTGTTAATGGCGCGTATAAAAAAGATTTATGCAAGACAAATCCTTGATAGTAGGGCTACTCCCACAATAGAGGTAGAACTCTGGACAGAGAAGAATCATGTAAAAGCATCTGTCCCGAGTGGAAAGAGTAAGGGGAGATATGAAGCAGTAGAGCTTAGAGATAATAATGAGGAATTCTTTGGTCTAAGCGTGAGGAGGGCTGTAGATAATATAAACAAGATTATTGCAAAAAGAATTAAGGGCATGCGGGCTAGTTCACAGGAACTTATAGATGGAGCAATGATAAGAATTGATGCTACTAGTAATAAATCAAGACTAGGTGCTAATGCAATACTAGCAGTGAGTATGGCTGTTGCAAAAGCAGCGGCTAGAGATGAAGAAAAACCCTTATGGATGTATCTCCATGAATTATTCGGGAGAAAGAATAAACCAAGAATACCCACTCCTTTTGCAAATATTATTAATGGAGGAGTGCATGCTGGTAATGATCTAGCATTCCAGGAATTCATGATAGTTCCTATAAGAATTAAAAATTTTGAAGAAAAAGTAAGAGCAATAGTAGAGATTTATCAATATTTGAAGAACATATTGGAGAAGAGATATGGCAGGGCCTCTATAAACGTGGGAGATGAAGGAGGATTTGTTCCTCCTATCAAAAAACCAGAGAATGCTTTAGATCTCCTAGTAAGAGCTATTGATGATCTTGGATATTCAAAAGGAGTTTTCTTAGCAATAGATGTTGCTGCAAGTGAGTTATACAAGAATGGTAAATATTATCCTTTAAACAAAAATTTAAGAGGAAAAGCACTAACATCTAGGGAATTATTAGAATATTACAAAGAATTAGCAAAGAGTTATCCTATTATTAGCCTTGAAGATGGATTTTCTCAAGATGATTATCCTTCCTGGAAAATGTTGAAGAAAAAGCTAGGAACAAATATTGAGAATGCATTTAAAACAAAAAAAATGCAAATCGTTGGAGACGATCTACTCGCAACTAATCCTGAAAGAATAAGGATGGCTATAAGAGAGGGATTATGCAACGCTCTTCTACTGAAAATAAATCAGATTGGAACTCTTACTGAAGCCCTAGAAGCTGCAAGAATTGCATGCATGCATCACTGGGGTGTAATGGTTAGTCATAGGAGTGGCGAAACCAATGATCCATTCATTGCCCATCTAGCTGTTGGTCTTGGATGTGGACAGATAAAGATCGGTGCTCCTGCAAGAGGAGAAAGGGTTGCAAAGTATAATGAATTATTAAGAATCAGTGAGGAACTAGAATAGTTTACATTTCTTCTAGGGTTTCCATTACTAATAACTTCATTGCCATTGCAAGAATGTTAGAAGCGATATATATTAGTAAAAGCCTCTTCTCTTTCTCTCTAGATTTAAGTATGGGGGTGGAATGATAATAATTATTTATGAGTTGTGCTAGATGTATTAGTTCATGCGCAAGAATGCTCGGATCATTTCTAAGCGCTGAGTCAATAATGGTTTTCCTTAATAACCATAGATTCTTAACTATTTTTTCTTCTTCTCCTCCTAGTGATCCATTAATCTTTATTCTCAATGGATCTATACCTGATTTTCTTATAATACTTCTCAATCTTGCATAGGTATATTGTAAATATGGTCCTGTCTCTCCTTCAAAGCTTATACCTTCCTCTGGCTTATATAAAAAGTCTTTTCTTGGATCAAATTTTAAGAGATAGAAGTTTAATGCTCCTATACCTATCTTTCTCGCTCTCTCAAGTTTTTCTTTTTCCCCTAGCTCTGGATTCCTCTTGTTGATCTCTCTTAAAGCTAAATCTATCATTTCTTGGATTATGTCATCAGCATCCACTACTCTTCCCTCCCTACTCTTCATTTTCCCTCCCTCAAGGAGTACTAATCCATAGCTTAAGTGTTCTAATCTCTGAGCCCATTCATGCCCAAGTAGGTTTAATATTGTGAATAACTGCTTGAAATGCAAGTCTTGTTCAGATGCAACCACATATATAAGCTTGTAGAACTTTTCCTCGTTATAACGCTTTATTGCTAGATATATATCCTGAGTTATATAGAGAGAGGTCTCATCACTCCTCAACACTACTTTGTTTGGCAAGGCATGTTTTTCTAATGGAGCAATTATCTCTCCTTCCTCTCCCTTTTGAAATATTCCCTTTTCTACTGCTCGTCTTACTATCTCTTTCCCTTTATCATAGATCTGGCTCTCATAATCAATCCTATCAAACCTTATACCCAATTCTTCATATGTCTCCATGAATCCTTGTAGAGCCCATCCAACAAATCTTTCCCATAATTTTCTTACTTGAGGATCATTATTCTCCCATCTTTTTAACAGTTTCCTAGCTTCTTCTTCTAGTTCTGGTTGCTCCTTTTCTTTTTCTTTATATAATACATAGAATCTTCCAACGAAATGATCTGGTTTCTCTCCAGTTGTCTCAGGAGTAGTATCATTACCATAAAGCATATATGCTAATAATGCTTGGAATACTGATAGCCCCCTATCGTTTAATAGATTAGTTCTAACAACCTTGTAACCAATGCTTTCTAATAGTCTTGAAACACTCTCTCCTAAAGCATTATTTCTTAAATGGCCTAGATGCATTGGCTTATTAGCATTCGGAGAGGAATATTCTACCAATATCTTTTTCCCATCCCCAAGGTTTGGCAATGGCAGATTTTTTTCTTTTAAAAGAACACTCCTAAACACTTTGTCCCAATCGATGAAGAAGTTTAGATAAGCATTCTCAGCTTTTATATTTCTTATAATTGGCCATTTTTTTCTGAGTTCAAGTATTTCCTTCTCAAGATCCTTTGCTATATCCACTGGTTTCTTCTTTACTATGGATGCAAGCTTGAAGCATGGAAAAGCATAATCTCCCTTTCCCTCTGGAGCAATTGTTAATAATTTCTCTATCTCTAAGTCCTCTATATCAATATTTCTCGCTTTCAATGTTTCTATTATCAATCCCTTTACTGCTTCCTCTGGGATGAGAGATTTATCCATGTATATTCGTAAAACAAGGGACTATTTAAAGTTTTTTTATTTATTTGTGTATTATTAGGCTCTCACAACTCATCTCTCTAGGTTTTGACAATTGCATTAATTCGAGGATTGTTGGAGCGATATTACATAATCCTCCTTTTTTCTTCATCTTTATGCTCTTATCAAGGATCACGCACCTAATAGGGTTTAATGTATGGCTTGTTTTATGTTTACCAATCATTTCTTCACAGTTCCCATGATCTGCTGCTACTATTATCTTATAATCCTTTCTCTCTGCTTCTTGGATTAATGCATTTAAACATACATCCACTGCTTCTACTGCTTTGATTGCTGCTCTATAATTTCCTGTATGGCCAACCATGTCTGGATTAGCATAATTCACTAATACAAAACCATATTCCTCTTCATCTAGCTTTCTAATAATCCTTGCTGTTAATTCATATGCACTCATCTCTGGTTTTAGGTCATATGTAGCCACTTTGGGGCTCGGGATAACTATTCTATCTTCTCCTTTAAATGCTTGTTCTCTCCCACCATTAAAGAAGAATGTTACATGTGCATATTTCTCTGACTCTGCTGCATGTAATTGCTTTATCCTATGCTTTGATAACCATTCAGCAAGGCTATTTTTTACATCTACTGGTTTAAACGCTACTCCTACTCCTAGCCTATCAAGCTTGTCATCATAATGAGTCATTGTTACAAGTTTTATTCTTGGGAATCTTTCTCTCTTAAAATATTTAAACCTTGGATCAACCAGTGCAAGGGATAATTGTCTAGGCCTATCATTCCTAAAATTGTAGAATATCACAACATCATTATCCATTAATCCCATATATCCATTAATAGCTACTGGTTCAAAGAACTCATCAGTAATTCCTTTCTTATATGAATCTCTTAATGCTCTCAATGGATCCTTCTTTTTCTCTACTATTCCAATTAGGGCTTTATAGGCTTTCTCTGTTCTATCCCAACGCTTATCTCTATCCATTGCATAATATCTCCCAATAATTGTTGCAATCCTCCCAATCTTTTCCTTCTTCAAGAATCCTAAGAGTTTTTTCAAGTATTTTTCTCCACTCGTTGGAGGAGTATCCCTACCATCAAGTATTACATGTATCCATAACTTATCACTAGGGATATGTTTCTTTTTAGCAAGCTTTACCAAAGCGAATAAGTGTTCCATTAAGCTATGAACACCTGCATCACTCAACAAACCAATTAAGTGTAGGTTGGAATTATTCTTATAAACAGTTCTTATAGCATCTAATAGTACCCTATTCTTATAGAATGCTCCGTCTCTTATAGCTCTACTAATCCTTGCTGCTTCTTGCCATACTATGCGCCCTGCTCCAATGGTTAAATGCCCCACCTCGCTTCCTCCTAGTAGTCCTTGAAGCAAACCAACAGATTCTCCGCTTGCCTCTAATAAGGAAGATGGATATTCCTTGTAGATGCTCTTTATTGTTGGGGCTTTTGCATTTAAGAATGCATTTCCCTTCTTTGATTTTCTTATTCCTAATCCATCAAGAATTATGAGCATCACTTTATGTTCTGGGGTTATGTATTCCTCTTTTCTTCTTCTTTGAGGTTTCTTCCTAGAATCCCTAGAAGTCCTTATAGTTTTCCTCTTTTTATTACTCGCCCTCTTCCTCTTCCTTTTCACCATTCGGATAGAGAAGCATTTATCTTTTTATAACTTTTTTCATGAAAGCAGGAAAAAGCGCGGGCCCGCTGGGATTCGAACCCAGGTCTGCCGGTCCGAAGCCGGCCGTTCTAATCCAGGCTAGACTACGGGCCCAGAGCATAGTTAATCTTGGTTTTATTAAAACTTTTTGGGAAAAATATATAAAACTCTATAACTGCCAGTGGTGCATGGAAAAAGAAAAAAACGAAAAAAACAAGAAGTTGCCAAAAAAGGAAGAGATAAATGAATGGTATCCAGAAGTGTTGAGAAAAGCAGAGATAATGGACTATGGTCCAGTGAGTGGTTGCATGATTATTAAGCCTTATGGATACGCAATATGGGAGCATATACAGAAATATTTTGATGAGAGAATAAAGAAATTAGGAGTAAAAAATGCTTATTTTCCATTACTTATTCCCGAATCCTTGTTTAGTAAAGAATCTGAACATGTTGAGGGTTTCGCCCCAGAGGTTGCATGGGTTACTCATGGTGGGGGCACAAAGCTAGGGGAAAGGCTCGCCATTAGACCAACCTCTGAAACCATCATGTATGAAGCCTATTCTCGATGGATTCGCAGCTGGAGGGATCTACCATTAAAGATTAATCAATGGGTTAACATTGTGAGATGGGAATTCAAGCATCCAACTCCTTTCCTTAGGAGTAGGGAGTTCTTATGGCAAGAAGGGCATACTGCTTTTGCCACAAAGAAGGAAGCAGTGGAAGAGGTATTCCAGATCCTGGAGGAATATAGAAGGGTTTATGAGGAATTATTAGCAGTACCAGTTATCAAGGGATTAAAATCTGAGAAAGAGAAATTTGCTGGAGCAGTATTTACTTCTAGTGTGGAAGCATGGCTACCTATAAACAGGTTTTCCCAAGCAGCTACAAGCCACCACTTGGGGCAAAACTTTTCTAAGCCATTCGAGATATATTTCTATGATAAAAATGAAGAGAAACAGTATGTATGGCAGAATTCTTGGGGTTTATCCACAAGGAGTATTGGTATAACATTAATGATTCATGGAGATGATTATGGATTAGTAATTCCTCCAAGGATTGCACCCATAAAGATTGTTATCATACCTATATATAATGCAAAGAACAAGGAAGATGTGTTAAAGTATGCTCAAGAGATAAGAGAAATGATCAATAAACTGGTTAGAGATGATGAGGTAGTGCTTGATGATAGTAATGATACACCCGGAGCAAAGTATTATTACTGGGAGCTAAGAGGAGTTCCTATAAGAATAGAGATTGGTCAAAGAGAGCTCAAGGATAAATCAGTAGTAATATTTAGAAGGGATAAGAGAGAGAAAGAGAATGTCTCTATTAAAGAACTCTCCAAGAGGATTCAAGAATTGTTTGAGGATATTCATAAATATTTGTATGATAAAGCATTGAAAGAATTAAGAGAGGTAATCATACCAGTGGAAAGTCTAGATGAATTAAAGAAAGTGATTGAAGAAAAAAAGGCTGGTATTGCTTATTGGTGTGGATCAGTTGAAGAAGAAGAGAACATAAAGTATGTTACTAGTGGTGCTAAGAGTGTTAACAATCCACTCGAAGGAGAGCTTGAAAGGTTGGGTATAAAAAAGCCAAAGGAAAAGAAGTGTTTTATATGTGGAAAAAAGACGGATAAAATCTTTATTTTTAGTAAGTGCATATAGCTATTTAATCATTGACATTTTTGACTCTATGAGTAATTCGTAGGTCTTTATTAATAGTTCTTCATCTATCATTTCCTGTTTCTTTATATCTCGGAGCAACCATTTTGCTAGTTCTTTTGCTCTCTTTGGATTATTAGTCAGTGTTGATTCTATCTCCTTTATTATGCTATCCTTGCTTTTCTTCTTGTTATTAGTCTTTTTTCTAGTTATTTTTTTCTTGCCCCTCTGTTTTTTTAGTTGTTTTTTTGGCATTTTTATCTCCCTCTCAGCTATTCTTCTAGCTCTTTCTATTTTTAATTCTTGTCTTAATTCTTCTATATGTTGTTTTATATCCCTCATCTAGTAGAAGCATATAGAGGAATATAAAAAGTTTTATTATTATTAAAAAGTAAGAAATCAAAAAAACTTATTTCTTTACAAGTGTTATCTCTATGCTACTAACTCTTACTTGTTTTCCGTCCTTGTTTTCAAACTCCTCGGAATCAATCTTTATGTCTTTTACATCCACTTGGTCTTTCAAGAATCTCTTTCTCACTACTTCCACTATATCCACTGCCTTGCTAATAAACTTTCCTCTAGCCTTCACTACTACTTCTCCTGCGTTCTGTGTTGTGAACTGCATCACCACACTTGTCACATAGTTCATAAAGGCCTTGTTTCCCACAAAGACAACGTTGTCCTCAGCCATTTGTTCACCTCCTATTCATTGTTTTTTCATATGACTTCTTCGTTCTTTTTGAGTCTTGTTACATATCCAGCTATCACATTCCTCATCTTTTTAGAGGACACATCTAATAACTCTACAACCTTTTTCTTGTTTTCCTCGAAATCTGTTGTAAATTGATCTGAATACCTTGCAAATAATTCTTGTCCAATCCTTTTTATCAGTGTAGTCTTTATCCTTCCCATTGATGCGTGGAGAAATCCTAGATTTATAAATCTTGTTGTTCCAATGCCTCTACTAGTAATCTCGCTGCTAGTCGAGAAGTAATGTCTCTATTGTCATATAAGGGGTTCACTTCTACTAGGTCTAACCCAATAATATTCTTTAAAAATAATAGTCTTCTCAAAAAGTAGAGTAAAGTTAAGGGTTTAAGGCCTAATGGCTCATTATAATAAGTACCAGGTGCAAATGAGGGATCAATAACATCTATATCTAGACTAATCCAGATTTTTTCCCAATTCCTAGCAGTAGTCATTACTATATCACTAATAGCCTCAGGATCATCCTCAATGCTTAAAGGAGTATATATCCTTATACCCCTCTCCTTTATGAACTCTGCCTCTTTTTCACCAATAGATCTTACTCCTAGGATTATTACTCTTGATGGGTCTAGTCCCTTATCTATCAACATTCTAAGCCATGAATCATGACTAGGATTAATAGTGTATGGCTCTAGGTCAGGATGGGCATCTAGAATGATTATTCCCATATCTCTATATTTATCCATTAATGCTTTTAAAACTGGATATGTCAATGAATGATCCCCACCTATGACTATGGGATTCTCATCCATATATTTATGTATTGCTTCTCCTATAAGTCTATGCGCTTCTTCTATGTTTGAATTATCTATATCTAGCTCTATTGGTTCTAGTTCTTTCAACCTATTCCTATTAAGACTCCATGTAGATTCATATCTTCTTAATTCTTCCCATATCTTTCTAGGTGCTTGTTCTTGTCCCTTTATACCTACTGCTCCTACATTTATCGGTGCAAATATGATCATAATTCCTGTATTCCCCATGATTTTAAAAAGTTTTACATCCCGATCAATAGCTTTAAGCCAAGGAACAAGAAGTAGAGAAACAACATACATATTGCTTCATTCCTATGAATCTTATAGTCCCTCCTCAAGAAGATTAGGATAAGCACACTAGAAAAAAACCAGAATGGCAAATCTATTCTAAGTATTGATGGATTAATATAATATGTAGATATCAAGCCCCCTATCCCTAGTGCCATTAATGGATTAGTAATATTACTCCCAATAAGAACTCCTAACCCAATACCACTGGCATGTCTTCTAATAGAACTAATCGCGGTTGCTAGCTCTGGAATAGCAGTACCTATACCTATCACTAATGCTCCGAGCAGTGTTCCACTAATACCTGTTTCTTCTACGAGTAGCGTGGCCATGTTTATCAACAAGGAGGCTGATAACAAGAGTAATCCTAATAGTAATAATATCAGCATCACTAGGAAAGCTTTGTATGTTTTACTCTTAACAATTATTTCTCTTCCCTCTCTTTTGCCTTGCCTCTTGTCATCAAGATAAATCCATATTAGGTATGCTAGATATGCAACTATAAGGATTAATGATTCTAATCGAGAGATATTCTTATTTAGGCCCATGAAGAATATGCTCAATATTCCTATTAACATAAACAAGTAGTCTCGCTTCAAAAACTTTTTAGTAGTTGAAACATACATGAATAATCCTACAAGCCCAAGAATAAGCGTAATCTGAATAATATTACTACCAATATTTGTAGATACAACTATATCAGAGATTTCCCTCATGTTTCCTCCTCGAAGAATCGCTATGCTTGCAGCTATATGACTAGAAATCTCCGGGATAGATGTACCAATGGATAATATGCTCAGTCCTATAAACTCATGACCCCAACCGAAAACTCTTGAAAGGGTTATAAGCTTGTTTATCAATAACTCTGAAAAAAGGCCCACAAATATTAATGCAGTAA
>JAGGZC010000072.1 GCA_021162185.1 Candidatus Woesearchaeota archaeon
AATTTATATATAAGCAATGCCAAAAGATATTACTGAAAAGTGGCAATAAATGTTGATGAGAGGATTATAGTAATTCTAAAGAAAAGAAATGGAATAGCAACCACCACCCAGATTTTAGAGGATATATATGAAGAAGTGAGAAACATAAATACAAGGATAGGAGACGAATTGATAGATAAAAAAACAAAAAAAGAGTTAAAGAGAGAAAAAGAAAGATATCAGAGAAGACTATTATACCATTTAAACAAATTGGAAAAAGAAGGAATAATAAAAAAGATAGGAGAAAAAGAAAATGGAGAAAAGATATTTGAGCTAAGAGAAAGACATGGAGCTATTCCTCAAATCCCACAAAACAGGCACATCATAATACCAATAAAGAACTATGAAGAAAAAGAAATAGTACAAATATACTCACCAGAAGACTGGAATCAGAGAGTAAACTCCCTACTGATAGATGCCACAAGAATAGAAAAAAACGAGAAAGACAAAATCATAAGGATATTAATACCGACAATAAATGATGCAATAGGAATACATCGTGGGGAAGAATTATTCAAAGAGTTAAAACCAGAAGACATAAGAAAAGAAATAGACAATCTTGTAGAAGAAGCATTGATATATGGAAGAAAGATAAGCATAGAGCTAGATCCAAGACAACTAGGAATAGAACAATTTAGAGCAATAGTAGAAGCATTAACAGCTAGAGACACAACAAGCCTAGAAATAATTCTTGATATCGAGAAAACAAGACTAGAGGATTACAAAGAATACATAGATGAATGGATAAAAACAGCTAGAGGAAAATCCCCCAGGCTAAACATATATTTTAGTAATGGAGAAAGGTATCCAATAATACTTGGAAATGCGGGGGTATATGCATCTAGAAAAGAGGTAAAAGAACCAATCCTAATCCTAGGGGGAGTAAGTATAATGATTGACATGGGAAAACTAAGCACATATACAAATCAATACAACTTGTTTAGAGAAATAGTTGATAAAACAGTGAGAAGTCTCGTCAAAGCAACACTAAAACTAAAAGAACTATACTCTGGCTATTATGATCTACCATTCATCTCAAGAATAATTGAGGATACAAATATTACAAGAATGATGGATCACTATATAAGGATATGGAACTATGATTGGCGAGAACTAAGAGACAATTACCTTCTAGAATTAATTAATACAACAATAAAAGAAACAAGAAGCTTTGCAAGGAGTCAAGAAATAGTACTAACAGCAGCAGGGATTCCTCAACGAGTAGGAGTAGCGTTTAATAGCGCATTCTCAACATTTAGGAGAGATAAAAAGGCTAGTAAGAGAAGATATCCAAAGAAAACAATATTCGGAATCAAGGATATCATAAATGAAGAAATAAGAGAAATGCTAGCGGTAAGAGAAGAATTATCAAGAATATATGGAATGCCTGACAGAGTGAGAGTCTTCCGTGGGGGCATGCCAACAGGAGAAGAGGTATACAGAGAAATAACCTATCTCGCCAACACCACTAATTTAAAATTATTAACTATAGATCTTGGAAGAAGAGGGGGAGATCTAGACCTAAAACAATTCATAAAATGAATAGCACAATAGATAGCGGAACAGCACTCGAGGCATGGAAAAAATCAATATTGTTAGCATTAGACAAAGAAAAAATAACCACTAGGAAAAGGCCTTTCAGAGAGATAGAAAACTTTGTTGTCAAAATAAGAGATGGAAGTAACTATGAGAAAGCACTAGACATCCTAGAAAAGATAACGCCCTGGGAGTATCCAGATATAGAGGATATAAAAACATTGTTATTCACAAAAAACAAGCCATCAATAGTGAGTTATAGCTATGGAGAGAGGATTCATAACTATGAAGGACTAAACCAACTAGAGGAACATGTAATACCACTACTCAGAAAAGTAGAGAAGACTAGAAGAGCAGTGATATCGATAATTAACCCAAAAAGAGACCTATACCCAGATAATAGAGCAATACCAGGACTTTTGAATGTACAAT
This sequence comes from Candidatus Woesearchaeota archaeon, assembly GCA_021162185.1. GTDB lineage: Archaea > Nanobdellota > Nanobdellia > Woesearchaeales > JAGGZC01 > JAGGZC01. The sequence continues at coordinate 2,008 of JAGGZC010000072.1, forward strand.
TCAAGATTAATGAAAACAAAGAACTGGACATTTATCTATTAATGAGAGGAATGGATATATTCCTAGGGTTACCCTTTAACATTGCAATGGCTAGACTACTACAAGAACATGTTGCTAGAAAAACTAACACCAAGCCTGGGGGTATATCTATATATTCAACTACTGCTCAACTATATTGTGACTATGAAGAATATATAGAGGAAATGTTAAAAATAATATAGATATGCGCCGGCCGGGATTTGAACCCGGGTCACCGGCTTGGAAGGCCGGGATCATAGCCACTAGACCACCGGCGCACATAAAAGTGGAGTATTGATCCTTTTATAAATTTTTCAGGTCTAAACAAAAGATTTCTAGTCATACTAATAGAACACAAAAAAATATCTTGCTAACCATATTGATATATGAATAATCTACTCATAGGATTATTCCTAGGAGTGATGACTGGAACAATCACTGGACTAATCCCTGGGTTGCATTTTAATAATATAGTTGCATTAATCCTTGCTTATCCATTCCTCCTCCCATTACACGAGATTAGGGCATTACTAGTATTCATAGTGGCAATGGCTACTACTCATACGTTTCTAGACACTATTCCCTCAACATTCCTAGGAGCACCTGATACTGGTACTGTTCTAGGAGTATTACCAGCTCATAGATTCCTATTAAAAGGAAGAGGGCCAGAAGCAGTGAGACTAACAATTATTGGTAGTATTGGTGCATTAATATTAGGAGTAGGCCTCTTCCCATTATGGGTTATAATAGGGAATTACTTATATAAAACGCTCAGCCCATTCATAGGAGAGTTATTATTAATAGTAGTGTTTTTAACATTCCTAGGAGTGAAGAAAAAGAGTGATGCATTATTAATCATTATTGGTTCGAGTCTTATAGGAGAGCTAGCAATGAATATTACTAATGGATTAATACCAATGCTCTCAGGAATGTTTGGGGCATCAACAATTATTTATAGTCTTGCTAGCAATGAAGCAAGGATTCCTAGACAAGAACAATCAATACCCGTAGTGAACATAAAACAGAAATGGTTAGCAGTAATTACTTCTCAGTTTTCAGGATTCCTAACAGCACTACTCCCAGGACTAGGCGCTGGATATGCTGCAGCTATTGGTAGCATGTTTATAAATGGTGAAAAATTATTTCTCATACTCCAAGGAGGGGTTACTACTTCCAACTTTGTTATGAGCCTAGCAACACTTAAAGCATTTGGAAAAGCAAGGAATGGTGCAATACTAGGAACAATAGCATTAGGAGGAAACACTGTGCTGGGGCTTATAGATCTATTATTATATTCTTGTCTCGCTGCAGGGGGTATAGCAGTAATGATTGCATTAATAGCTATAAGGACTGCTCCACTAGTAATTCAAAGAGTTCCATATTGGTTGTTAAACATTATTATTCTATGCTGGATTATTCTATTAAACCTTCTACTTGTAAAACATGGAATAGCGTTATTTATTATATCTACTGGTCTAGGACTAATAGCAAATATTCTAGGAGTGAGGAAGAGCCTAATGATGAGTAGTATAATGATACCCATAGGAATAAGGCTACTATAATTTTCAATATTGAAAATTAATAAGAGTTAAAAAAATAAACAGAAAGATTTATAAATTATCCAATATTATACACTACTTATAGGTAATAAAAATTGATCTTGGTGATCAATACAAAATAATACTAAAATTTGGAGGTGATAAATATGTATATATCCTTCGACCCTAATGAAAAGGATTACTACAAGAACAAATGGAAGAATAGCTCTCTGAAAGAAAAATTAGAGATCATAGGTTTAACACTTCTAACAGCAGGAATCATTGGATATATGGGAGTAGAATGTTATAGAGGCCGAACACAGAAAAAGCTCCCCGAGTTGGAAGTAGTGAAAGCTGAGCAAGTAGATAAGCAATACCAAAGATCATTAGAAGACTCTCTTGGTATATATAATGGAAAAACAAACACCTCTCAAGAGGATGCAATGTTTAATTTAAAAGAGGGCAGTAGAGACACAGTTATTGATGGTGTATATTTAAAAGTAGAAAAGGTTGGCAGAGGTTACTAATCTTTTTCTTTTTCATTGAAAACATTTATAAATAGTTTTCTTTTCCACAAGTCATTATGGGAATCCTAGATGTTGATCAACAAAAACTAGTAGAGAAAACTGCGGAGGAATTAAAAAGCATTATAGAGATGCCTGAATGGGCTCACTATGTAAAGACATCTCCTGCAAGAGAGAGACCACCATTGAGAGATGACTGGTATTACTTGAGGGCTGCAAGCATATTGAAATATGTATATAAACTCGGACCAATAGGTGTGAGCAAGCTCTCAAGGAAGTATGGTGGAAGAAAGAATAGGGGTATGGCTCCCGAACATTTCTATAGGGGTAGTAGAAAGATTATTCGCTACATCTTGCAACAATTAGAAAAAGCTGGACTAGTAGAGATGAAAAAGGATGGACAATATAAGGGTAGAATAATAACACCTAAGGGCCATAAGTTGCTAGCACTAGCAGCAAGAAAGGTGGAGAAAGATGGCAACGTTTAAACATTTATCAAGAAAGCTTAGATTAGCAAAACTTGGAAGACTTACAAGATGGGCTCCATATTGGATTATCCCCAAGAAGCATGGAAAGGGAAAAAAGATTCATCCTGCTAGGGATACAAGAATAAAGAGGAGTTGGAGAAGAACAAAGACTAAGGCTTGATAATCATGGCTGAATGGGAAAGATTATACACAATACATTTAAGGGATGGATTTATCAGGGCTCCTAGATATAAGAGAGCAAAAAAAGCTGTTAATTATCTAAGAGAGTTTGTTCAGAGACATGCAAAGACAGAGAAAGTCTTAATATCAAGAAAGGTTAATGAATACATCTGGAGTCGTGGAATAAAGAATCCTCCTCCAAGAGTAAGAGTAGTAGTTGTGAAAGAAGAAGAACTTGCAAGAGTATTATTCCCAGAAGAATTAGAAGAAGAGAAAAAGGCTGTAGAAGAGAAAAAGAAGGAATCAAAGGAAAAGAAGGAAGAAGCAGATAAGAGTAAAAAGAAAAAAGAACAAGAAGAGAAAGAAGAAGTTCAAGACAAGGAAGAAGGAAAAGAACAAGAAGTAGTAGAACAAGAAAAACAGGAACAAGAAGAGAAAAAGGAAAAGAAGAAAACAGTAAAGAAAGAAGCTAAGAATAAATGAGTAAGAAACATTCCTCATAACTCTTTATTTTTCCAAGATTATTCAAATCTTTCAATATATCCTCCACGGAGAATCTTTTCTCTAAGATTTTTCTATCAATGTTACCATATATTGGCTCACGCTTCAATGCATATCTAAATGGGTTCTCAAATATGTATTGCTTGTTAGGCCTGAAATTATTATCGAGTATTCCTATAGATCTAAGCTTTTCTATCTCTCCTGGAAAACTAGTAGTATCAATATTCTTATTAATTAGTTTCCTCAGAATAGATATCTCTCTCTTGTTCAAGAGGTGTATCGGTGGAATTCTCTTGGATTCATATTTATCAATATTTGTAACTATTCCACCATCATATAGGCTTACTAGGAATTTGTAATCCTTATTGTTTCTCTCTATCTCTACTAATACGCAGGGCATATATGCCTCTTCTAATCCTTTGTCACTCATTAATTCATAATCTCTTAATGAGAGATTAGGCTTATAGATCTTATAGAAACCAATACTTGTTGAGCCTCCATGCATACTCTTTCTTGGACGAATCTCTACTATGATTGGTACTTCTAATGCTCCGCTAATAATAGCTGTTCCTATCTGTAAACTTTTTATTAATTCATCCATACCAGTATATACTCCTTCTAGGCTTGAAAGTATTGCTCTTAGGTCATTTGGATTCGTGATTTTTAGTATTATGCTTGTATTGCACTGGCTTAGAACTGTTTTATCAACCCTTGCTGGTCTTTGAGATATGACTCCTAAGCCTATTCCAAATTTTCTTCCTTCACTAGCAATTGTTCTTATAATATTTCTCGCTTTTGAATCACCAAAACCCCTCTCGGGGCAGTAATTATGTGCTTCTTCTATTAATAAAAAGAATGGAGGGATCTCTCCATGTTTACGTTTCTCGAATAGCATGCTTAAAATCTTGTACACAATTATTTCCTGTATCTCTGATGGATATCCTTTGAATGCTAGAATCGTTGCTCTTCCAGGCTTTACGAGTTTCTTTATATTAAACTCTTGAAATGTGAATATTTCCAGGCCTAAGAGATAATCAATCATTGACAATAAGTTATTCTTTAAAGGGTTATCAATTATCTCTATTCTCTTTCTTAACTCTAATATGTCTATTTCTTCTTCTCCACTCATCACCTCGTTTAATATTGCTTCCTGTGTGGGTGTTAGTTTTTGTAATACTATCCTTAAATCATTTCTTGATAGCCTTGAAGGGATTACTAGTTTCTCTGCTCCTGGCACAATTATTGGATCTGCATATACTAATACTTCATAACCCCTGGGTTTTAATCCTCCTAATTCTAATCTAGCAACCTCTCTTGGATTATTGTTAGGTCTATTAATGCTTACATATTCATTATGGGGATCAATTATTATTACTGGTGCCCCATGTTCTAATAGTTCTTCTATTATCACTCCAGCAGTATAGCTCTTCCCGCTACCAGTCTTGGCTAGTATTGCTAAGTGCTTTGACATTATCTTTTCTAGCGATAAATAAACCTTTACATCTATTCCTCGGAGTGTTCCTATAAATAAGCCTTTATCATCACCAATACCTATCGCTTTTGATATTGCTTCTTTATCTGCAAGTAGGACTTCTCCATCTGGGGGTATGGCTCTTGTTAATGGTTTTAAGCCCTTATCAGTAATTATGCCTAATACACTTACATATGCCTTTCTCTCGTTACTAGTTGCTTCTATTTCTATTACTTGTCCAAGAATAAATCCTTCTCGATCCATGAATACTTGTACAAAGTCATATTTAGATACCTCTCCCTCTATTATGAATGAGAAATGAGTAGTAGTAGTCCTCCCAGTGATCCTACCAATAATCATATACATAGAATTCATGGGTTATTAATATATGTTTTGCTCAAAAACCTTAAAAATGGATCCATATACCCCTGAAAGGGTGGAATCAATGCCAAGAAAAAAAGAAAATAAGGAAGAGATAAGCAAGGAAGAGAGGATTGGTTTCCATAAAGGAGCCCTAGACACTCTTATAAAGAGAGACAAGAATTACTCAGAATAGTTGGAATAGTTGAGCAACTCATAGCGATGCACATAGAGGCATTAAGAGAACTAGGAGTAAACCTAGATGAATTACAGGGAAGAAAAGAAGAGAGAAAGGAGAAGAAAAAGAAGCCCATAGAGGAAGCCTTAAAGGGAATATGATAAAAGGAGTTTTACTCGATTTAGATGGAACCCTTATAGATTTTCGAGATGTAGAACTAGAAGTAGAGAACTCTCTATGCGAAGAATTAGGAAAAAAACATGGAGTAGATCCAAGGCTATTGTTTCATTTATTGATAAATACTAGGATGAAGCATAGACATGCAAGCAGTAGACCAATAGATAACTCTAGAAGAGTATGGTTCAAAGAGATATTTGAATTGTTAGGTATAAAAAATGAGAATCTTGAAGAACTAGAAAAAAGATATTGGAAAATGATTAATAGTAATATCAAAGAGTTTCCAGGGGCAAGAGAAGTTATAAAAAAGCTAAGAGAGAAAGGATTGAAAATTGGGATTATAACTGATTCTGATGGAGCCCCTGAGTTTAAAGATGAAAGAATAAGAAAGTTTGGCTTCCATGAACTAGTAGATTTCGTATTGAAAAGCGATGAGGTTGGATATAATAAACCATCACCAATAATATTCGAAAAAGCATTAGAAAAACTTGGATTAAAACCAGAAGAAGTATTAGTGGTTGGTGATGATGCTCCTAGAGATCTTCCCACCCCGAAAAGTATGGGGATGAAAACTGTTTGGATCAATCATGGTGGAAAAAGCATTGATGGAAACTACATAGATTATGAGATAAGAGATATCCAAGAATTAATAGAAATAATAGAGAAACTAAACTCTTAATTGGTTAAGCATGGATTCTTTCACTCTTCTAGCCTTTGGCGTATAATTATATAATGTCTCCATATCCCTCCCAACTTTCCCTGAACCAAGGAAAATATCTTTATGCTTAACAATACAGAATCCTGGACTAATCGCTTGGCCCTTCTTTAGCTTAACATGCTTCCCGTTTAACCATTCAACTAATTGTTGTCTGTCTATCTCTATAATATTTTTTCTCGCTCTCCTCCCAAGGAGCTGGGCAGCATCCATTCCTAGTCTTAAACCATCATTAGTAATCACACCTAAATATAGTCCTATGTTATTTATCTTCAAAGAGGAGATATCTAGTTTTTTATTATGCTCCATTAATATCTTTGGGATACTGGAAAAGTATATCTTCCCCTTTAATGATCCATCACTACTATAAAACTCTATGTCTCGCGAATCAATACCATATTGTTCTAAAAGCATTGGTCTAAGCCTCTTCTCTTCTCTCATCAATAGTTTCTTCATCATACCCCCCATAAGGGATTCTCTTTTCTCATTATCTGCGCAATCTCTCTAAGTATTTCTCTCTCGTCTGGTCCTAGGTATCTTAATAGTTCTTTATATTTCCTATACTCATCCTCTGTTAGAAAGGTGTAGAGAGTATCTCCCTCCTTAATCTGCCTACTAATCGTCACTCCATGCATACTTATAGCTACTTGTTTTCCTTTTACTGCTTCATGTATGCTCTCCTTGTTGAGCTGTATTTCTCTTATCTCTCCTAGTGGATGACCATCCTTCATTAATCTTATCTTTACAGAGATCCTACCCAAGAGTACTTCAACTCCAAATATGGCTGGATTGCTCTGTCTGAAAACATAGTTTGGCATCACATATATCTTTCCAAGCACTGGTAGTTCTTTCAATATTGCTTGCTCAAGTTGCTTTCTTTTTTCTTCCTGCCATTCTTTGAACTTATCAATGATTTCATATACAATGTTACTAGTGATTACTCCTATATGCTCTGGCTTTTCTAGTCCTTGTTCTAGCCCAACATTGAAACCAATCACTACTCCTAGTAATGGCTCTTCTTGAGCAATGGTATCTGCTTCAACTATGTCTTTCTTGTTTATTGGTCCTAGTCCTGCGCGCCTAATAGCAATGCCTTCTTGACGTAAGAGATTAATAATTGCTTCAAGGCTTCCAAGGCTGTCTGCTTTAACTATTACTCCTACTGATTCAGATTCAATAGTAATAGCTTCTATGTCTTGTTTTATATTTTGAATAATCTCTTCTTCATCCTTACTAGTTTTAGCTACTAGGATCTCTGATCCAGGTGCAATGTCCTCAGCTCCAGGGGCTACTAGTCTAATCCCCCTAGCAGCTCTTACCTCTCTTATAGATGAGAATTTTGCTTTCTTATCTCTAAGATCAGCTATATTGGTAGGTGCTAGTATAGTCTTAATCCTTGCTTTAATAGGATTACCCATAGAGTCAATACCAATAATCGTGTCATTAACCCTTAATACTCCATCATATAATATAACATCCATTGCCTTTCCCAATCCCTTAACCTCTTTTACTTCTAGTACAACTCCTTTTCCAGGGCCTTCAACATTTATTCTTAGTTGTTCTTCTAGATACTTTTGAGCAAGTCCAGCAACAAGGATTAATAATTCTGAAACACCAACTCCCAGCTTTGCAGAGATAGGAATAATGGCTACCTGCTTTTCAAAATTTGCCTTACTAAATAATTCTGCATCCATTTGGAAATTATCATAAAGCTGACCAACAATACTATAAAGCTTTGAATAAAACTCCTGCCTCCATTGCTCTGATTGCTGTTCAATATCTTGGAGTAATAAATCTGATTTCTTGCTGTAACCATAGATTAAGTCAATCTTGTTAGCAGCAATAATAAAAGGAGTCTTAAACGCTCTTAATATCTTTATTGATTCAATTGTTTGAGGTTTAAAACCCTCGTTTATATCCACTACTACTATGGCTAGATCAGCAAGACTACCACCCCTCTTTCTAAGAGTAGTAAAAGCCTCATGTCCAGGGGTATCAATAAACAATAGTCCGGGAATCTTTAAATCAACATTAATAATAGATGAATATTTATCTACCAGCTTCTTGATAACCCCTAGTGGAACAAGGCTTGCCCCAATGCTTTGAGTGATTGCTCCTGCTTCTTGCCTAGTGACAGAGGTATTCCTAATACTATCTAGCAAGGTTGTTTTCCCATGATCCACATGTCCAAGCACTGTTATTATTGGAGACCTTATAGCCATGGAAAGGGAAACACAAGAGAATTTAAAAGAGTTACGCAATAAGGAAGAACAGAAATATTTATAAATAAGTAGTGAAAAGAAATATTCATGGCAGGATTCGTAATCATCCCAGCATTGCTAATAGGAATAATAATAAGCTTGGTAGAAATATTCTTCGTTCATCAAGATGAAGCAGGAATGGGTTGGTTTAAGCATGCAATACATACACTCCCATTCATGTTCTTGTTTATATTTGTGAGTATGAACCTAGACTGGGCTCTAGGACTAATAGGGATAACAAATAACCCTATATATACAATAGTTGCAAGAGTATTAATAGGAATAATAGCTTTTGTTAAGATAAAGGCAGCAGCTGCAATAGTTGGAGGAAGGAGTTTTGGCGAAAAAACAATCCATGTATTAATAGTTGCATTACTAGTAGTTATCGCTCCATATATATGGGACTATCTACTCGCAGGCATAGCAAAAAAATACCTACCCTAGTTGAAATGAAAAATGAAAAGAGCAAAAACACTCCTCTGGACTATGATTGGGTATCTAGTGATAAGCCCCGTATATGCTAAGAGTACAAGTGAAGTATTGAGAGAAATCTTCTACTATGAGTTAAAAACACCATTCTGGGCAAAAGCACTACCAGCATTATACGCGATCCTATCCTTTCTAGTACTATTTGATCTATTCTATGTTCTCCTAGGAAGAATCCACTTATTCAGAGAAGAAAATAAAAGACAACTAACAGCGCTAGCAATAGCGTTTGCTGGTATCGGAACATTTTTTAGCCCATTCCCCCTATGGCTATTCGGATTTTTTAGTACTTACGTATTCCTCCTCTACCTTGGGATACTTATAAGCCTTGTTGCCCTTATATATAGTTTTGTAAGAGCTAGCATACACACGGGCAAAGGTATTATAAAAGAAGCAAAAAAGCAAGAATTAGAAATAGAGGAAAAATTGATACCAGAAGAACAAAAAGTAAAAGAACTTGAATACAAGAAAGAAGCTGCATTGGAAAAACTTGAGCAGATAAGGAATATTGAGATAAAAGAGATTAATGCTATGAAAAACATTGAAGAAAATCTTAGGATTGCTCTAGAAAACTTTCAATTTCTCAAAAAAAACTATTTAGAAGGTAGTGTTGGAAAATTTTTAAGATCAGAAGTTTGGCTAAAAAAACAACCGCATCTTGTTTTAGGATATAACA
>JAGGZC010000049.1 GCA_021162185.1 Candidatus Woesearchaeota archaeon
AGAAATAGATAATTTTTCGCGCGTCCTCGTGACTTCTGTGGTGTTCGGCTTACGCCTGCGCTACTCGACCCTGCGCTTCGCTTGAGGGTATAACACGGATTTTACGGTTTCACTTCGTTCCACCTCAACTCGACTTCGTCGAGCTTCGTAAAATCCGAATGTTATACACAATTGGCTCCGGGGAGCCTGAAACAAAAAGATATTTAAAGGATCACTAATTAATTTATGTAAGGAGGCAAAAAATGGCAAACTTTCAAGCTAAGATGTTCAATAGAAGAGCTTCTGCCCCTAAAAACAAACCAGACCAGATTATAGAAGCTATCGCATTAAGGCCTGGTCAAAGTGTTGCAGATATTGGTTCAGGAGGGGGTTATTTTTCTCTGCGATTTGCCAAGATAGTTGGAGAAGAGGGAAGAGTTTATGCAGTTGATACAAAACCAGAATTTTTAGAGTATGTTAAAAATAGTGCCAAAGAAAAAGGGTTGAATAATGTTATACCAACACTTGTATCGGGAGATAAATTAGGTTTACCTGAAAAAAGTTTAGATTTGATATTCATGCGTAATGTCACCCATCACCTACCAAACCGAGTAAAGTATTTTAAGAGTCTAAAACGATTTTTAAAACCTGATGGAAGAATTGCTATCATTGATTATAAAAAAGGTAAAATTCTCACCTTCCATAGATTATTTGGACACTACGTTCCTAAGGAAACTATCATTCAAGAAATGAAAAAGGCAGGTTATCTGCTGGAAAAGGAATTCAATTTTTTACCAGAACAACATTTTACAATTTATGCAGTGAAAAATGAAAGATAAAAGTATAATTTGCAATGTTCCAAATAAAAACATATAAAAAGAGAAATAATAATTAATCTATGAAAGAAGGAAACAAAATGTGTATGAGTAATAAAACAGAAGGCATAATTGCCATCTTAGCAGCTTTCTTCGTGTTGCTCTCAGCAATGCTTAACCCAAAAATTTCCGTAGGATTGGCTATTGTTTTCCTTGTTGTATTAAGTGCATACAAGTTATATCAAAGTAAAACAAAATGAGGTGACAAAAATGGAAAAAGACAAACTGCGAAAAATTGTTGTTGCTATGCTTTCGGTAATAGTAACAATAAGTGTAATAGCATATCTCAATACACTACCGAAACCAGTTTTTGAGAAACCATACTGGATCAGTATTGTCGCATTGCTGTTCATGTATTGGATAATTTTCATCAACTGGTATTCCAAACGTAAAATAAAATAAGCATGACGTCCCTCGCTAACTCTTCGGATTGCTTCGCAATCCTCGTCTCTGTCGGGAGTGTATAACAGCGGATAAAGGGGAATTAGAGATTTCCCCAGATTGCCTTATGGCACTTCGTTTATCTGCAATATATTCAATCCGCCTTTGTCTGCTAATTTGTAATTCATTCAATTCAGCCGAAAATTTTAAATATCAAATGTGATATATATCTAACATAGAGTTAGAATAATATAACAATATAATGTGAGAAAATGGATCGGAAGCAATTTGCAATATATGCGGCCTTGGTATGTGCAATAATGGGAGCAGTGGTTGGATATGGAGTATCTAAAGGAAATGCATTATTGCCAGTGATTGCATTTAGTATAGGAATAGTTTTGATAGTATTGGGTAAGAGAGGTGTTAAAGAGGTTATGGAGGATGAAAGGACTCACAGAATAAGTGAGAAAGCATCGAGAAGAATATACCAGGTTTTTGTAATGGGTGCTGCATTAGCTGGTACAATATTGATAGCGCTAAACAAGCATATAGAAGTAGGTTATACACTGGCTTTTTCAGCGTGTGCCTTATTGGTTCTTTACTTAGTGCTCTACAGTTACTACAATAAGAAAGCTTTTGAGTAAGTAAATAAAGAGGAATTAAAATGAGGACACGGATCAAAGAATTTAGAGCAAGATACAACATGACACAGGAAGAGTTAGCAAAAAAAGTAGGGGTTAGAAGAGAGACTATCGTTTTCTTGGAGAAAGGAAAGTACAATCCATCCCTTAAATTGGCATATAAAGTGGCTAAAGCATTGAACACAACAATTGAGGAGTTGTTTATATTCGATGAGAATGATTGAGGTCTTTAAGCATGCTCGGCGGATTTCTCAGCTTACGCTTCAATCCTAACTTAGCTTGGGGGTATAACAGTGGATAAAAGGCTTGGCTTCACCCCAAACCTACTTCGTGGCTTTGCGTGTTCCTATCTTTTATAGTGGTAATAAGTTAACAAGACATCCATGCGAAAAATATATAAAGACTATGGGCACTTCAGTATTATGGCTAGATTTGGGGAGTTATTAGAATCCATATATGAACCATTCAGGACAAGCATAATTGTTCCAGGTATGTTTTTTTCACTTCTACTTCTATTAGTCATGGACATATTTGACTCTCTACTAACACCTCTAAGCTACACATTACAAGGAGCTATTCTTGAAATAATATTGCTCTTGATCGCTGCTTGGTTCTCAGTAACTATTTATGGAACCATGATCTACTTCTATGAAAAAAGAAAGGAAAAGCAGGGATTCTTTAAAAAACTAGTAGAGATTCTCAAGACAAGTTCCCCTAAGTTGTTCGTGATAGGAATAGTATACGCAGTCCTTATGATGATCTCTTCATTAATACTCTTCCTAATAGCAATGATTGGCCTATGGCTAGGTAAAATCACAATAATATTAACAATAATCATTGGAATAGTGGTAATAATTGGTGCAATGTTTATATTATCATACTTATCCCTAGAAGAGCTATATGCATTTAGATTAATCCTACTAAGAAAAAAGAACATTGGAGAGGCGATCTCTAAGAGTCTAGGAGTGAGGAAAAATATATGTATGGGCACATCTGCAGTTGTGGTAATAGGAATAATCTATATATTATTCTTTTCAATTCTTAATGGTATATTTGCATATCCATTGCTAAGAGGAATCAATGCTTATTATCCAATATATGTAACATTTTCAATGCTTATTAGTACATTCCTCTCATCTGCGTTTATAATAATCCTAACATCAATCTCTATTAAGATTCATCCAAAGAGAGCATAGTTTCTATTTCTCTTCTCAGATTTTTCGCGATAATTGTATTGTGTATTATCAATAAGTCTTCATCATTCTTTGTAAAGGCATTTATACTTGGATTATAACTCCCAGTAACAATTGTTTTGTTATCAATTATAAAGAGCTTTGAGTGTATTAAAAGTGGAGAATCCTCTAATACTATTTTAGTATACCTTGCTAGTAGCACTGCTTCTTTATTGTTAGCACTACTACTCTCTATAATCCCAGTAATGCTTATATTCTTCTTTGCAAGTGTTCTTAGTTCCTCTATGATTAATGGATCACTAAGCACATATAGTTGGACATATACTTCTTGCTCTGCTTCTCCAAGTGTTTTTAATAAGAGCCACCTACAAGTAGGGGATGGTGTGAAACATATTTCTATGGAAGACTCGTTATTATGGACTATGTAATAGGGACTGATTTTAAGGTTTTGGAGCATGCCTTGAAAGTTTTTTTCAAAGATAGAGGATATTCGCGAGGAATTAAGATTTACTACTATGTTGAACGTATCCCTATTAGGAATAGTAGGGTTATAACTCCCAAGAACAATGCTTGTGGAATTATAGCAATATTTGTGGTGCATTAAGCCATCACTTTTTCTTGGAATTCCCATACCCCAATAATTTGATTCATCCACTATTAATGATTTATTTTTCAGCATGGTTATTGCTAGAGGATGATTTATACTATAAAATGCACACTTACTAGAATCATCCCTAAATATTGGTATGAAGAAGTTTAGGCATTCATCATTGATACATGGATGAATAGCTATGCTTATATTATCATAAAACTCCACATTCCTTTCATTACTACTAGTCCTTGTTACCAGCATGCTTAGAATAGTTATGGATAGTATTATGACTTCTAGCTTTTTCATGTGAAAGGAATTATATTTATGGTTTAACCCGTTTTCTTCTTTTTTCTCGGAGAAGTTTTATCATTCCTGCAAGTTTTTCAATACTATTAGCAGCTCCAAACAATGCATTCCAATGAGCATCCCGAAACACTTCTAGAAGTATATCAACCTCTCCATAGCTCTCTCTTTTCCCAGGATTAATCCCTAGAAGTTTTCCTGCAAGAGAGATCTCACCCCACAAAAAATGTTTCAATATATAGATGTTTTCTCCATGATATTTTTCTATTATCCTCGCAGGGTCTTCTTGTTCAAGCATTGCTCCAAGAAAGTCTGACACATATTTCTCTAGATATATTGGTATGATCATGTCTTTATTTTTCATTCTTTTTGTTTTCTTTATTCTTAATCTGTCTTTAAAGATTTTTTTTAACAAAAACTCTGCGAGCCAAGAGGTAGGAGTTTCAAGCATATAGTACTCTTTCTCAGAATCAAAACCTGTTCTTCTTAACTCTTTCTTTAATCTTTGTTCTAATAATTCTAGAAAGCAGTCCCTACAATAGCATCTATCAATATAATCCAAGCATATAACTGCTTTTCTCCCACAGCTAAAACATTTCATGGTTTTGGATTCCTTTCCTTATTTTTAATTATTTTTATAATTCTTTTCAATATTGAAAAATTTTTATCAAAAACTTTAAATATCAGTTAATCTACTACAGGGTGGTTAACAATTACTTTAGAGTGATTAATTATTTATGCTGCCCTCACCTCTTTCCCAGGGAGAAGCATTTCCTGCTTCTCCCTGGCCCATATTCCTCTCATTTCTTCTATGCATAATTAGAAGAATCCTTAGTTATAAAGCGGATTATTTACTCGCTCTATTTCCTTCTTTTCCTTTTCTTTGCTTTCTTTAATTTTCCCCTTCTCTTTGGGATTATTAGCCCTATAATAAGTCCAACAAGCAAACCAACCCCAAAAGAGACAGGATAACTAGTATTGATCCTTAACTCTTTCTCTGGGAAGTATTGGCTCATAGAGCTAAACTCTAATGCATACTCTGCATATATAAGGGAGGATAGTGGACTCTTATCTAGAAGATATTCACCATAAGCATAGTAACTATAACCCATAAATGGGAATCCTTTATCTTCTTCATTTGCAATAAAGATCTCTGCAGCTCTAAGTTTTTCTTTGGTAAGATCTGGTATTAATTTTTCATCCATCCTAATAGTGGATAATAAACTATTAATCTCTGCCACCGCTTTACTAGCAAGATATAATGCTAGTGCAGGATCATTTGCTAATACACTCTTTGCCTCTTCAAGGTCTTGTCTTTGCTTTTCTGCTTTTACTTCTCCATAGCTTATTGCTTCCAGATATTCCGCTCTCTCTTCTCCTTCCAAGATTTTTTCAATTGCAAGGTTTTCTAGAAAGCTTTTATCTATCTCTATCTTCTTACTAGGGATTCCATACATTTCTCCCCATTCTTTTGCACTATAAATTCTTTCCTTTGCATAGCTCAACTCTTCTATGCATATTTTTCTAGAATCATCATAACTCTTGTTTTCATCCATGATTGCTTTTCTACAATTCTCAATTGATTTCTCTGCCTCTCTTAATCTTTCTTTTACAACCATTACTGTCTGTAAATCATTAATAGTCTTAATCCTTTTTGAATCGGTCTCTATTCTAATATTATCAATCTCTTTTTCCAGTTCATCTATTAATGCAGTAAAACTAGTAGTGGCGTTCATTAATATTCTTTGAAGGTATATATTACTATTGAAACACAGGCTTGCTCGCACATACCATATACTCGTATTCATTGCTTCTTCATACTTTTTCTTGGCTATTTTTGATAGATTCGTTTCTTCTAGCCCTAAAGAAGTAATATTCCTTGTTAGTTGTTCTGATCTTTCACATAACTCTTTAGCTATTTTATACATCCTATTCTCATATTCCTTGTTTTCTGTTAATTGTTTTATACTTATGTTTTTACTAGTAGCAACTCCTAGTCCTTCTATAATGTTTCCTATAGGTATAATCTTTATTCTTTTAAACGAATTTATCAGGGTTTCATTTAGTTTGGAAGTATTAGTATTATTATCCCAGTACAATAGAGCGAGTCTTGGGACTAGGACTATGTTTTTTCCATTATTCATTGCTGCTAGTGCTTTTTCTTTTAAACCCTCTACTGGGCCTATTACTCCTCCAGATGTAACTGTGCCACTCATTGATACTTGATCCTTTATATCTAAGCCATATAGCATTGCAAGCGTTGTTATAGCTATGAACCCACCGGCACTTGGCCCTCCTACTAATGGAGAACTTGTTTTTATATTATAATAGAAATCATAATTTTTACAGTCAACAGGGCTATATCTGCATGCTTCCTTGTTTGCAATCCTAATACTTTCAATAGTGTCAAGCCTGCTCAAGGGATATGTATCAATATATATCCTACCACTACCCGGAGTTATTTTTACATATAGATTAGCAGTCCCCCCTATCAACCCATTATCTGTGTGGGAAACCGTTAAAAGTGTTACCTCTTCACTATTTTTTACACCTATGACTAATAGGGGTGAGAATACTAGAAGGATGATTAGTATAAACACTCGCCTCATTTTTTCCTCCCCTTGTATCTTCCTCTTGATTCAACTATTCTTAATCTCTCTAGGGCTTCTCCTGCTTTTTTAAATTCTTTTCTATATCCCTTTAAGAATAGTTCCCATAGTTCATCCATACATTTATAGTGTCTACTCTCTAATGCTTGTCTTAATACATGTAGATCCACTGCATAATCCTCGATTTTTAAGCTATGCCCGGCTAATCCAAAGTCT
The DNA here is from genome assembly GCA_021162185.1 of Candidatus Woesearchaeota archaeon. Lineage (GTDB taxonomy): Archaea > Nanobdellota > Nanobdellia > Woesearchaeales > JAGGZC01 > JAGGZC01. The sequence goes on from JAGGZC010000049.1 coordinate 6,790, forward strand.
ATCAAGAAGACTTTTCCATCCTTTACTATTGCATTACTAGTTGTTAGATCTCCATGATAGATTCCTAGGCCATGCATTTTTCCTACGAGTATTCCGAATTGTTCGATTAATTCCTTATTTTCACAGGCTATATCTACTAGGCGTTCTCCTTCAATATATTCCATTATTATCTCATAGTTATCTATTCCTATAATTTTGGGAACGTTTACATTATTTTTGTATAATTTTTCCATGATTCTTGCTTCTATTCTTGTTCTCTTCTTTCTGAGTTCTTCGTCTAGTTCTTTTATTCTATAGCTTTTCTTTATCCTTTTCTTTACTACTCTTCCATCTGTCTTTTCAATTATTGCTTCTGCTCCTCTTCCTAATATTCTCCTTGACATATGGCCACCTCTTTTCTGCTCCACAGTGTAAGCATTTTATTATTATTGTTTTTGCTTTTAGCCTTATCTTTGCGTTTATTCCAGGAGTGAGAAAGGCTCCACATTTTTTGCACACTCTTTGTTTTTTCTCTTTTTCTAGTCTTATATTATAATGCTTAGCTATTCTTAGAGCAATCTCTATTGCTCTATTTGCTAGTTCTTGTGATACTTTCTGAATTCTTTCAGCAAAAGAAAATAATTCTTCGATATGTCTTCTTGCAAGTCTTTTATACAGCTTCTTGTTTTTTCTCATATAAGAGATAAATAGCTCTTGCTTTAAAAATTTTTAGAAAAAAGAAGATTTAACCTATAAGCTCTAGGTCTTCCTCACTTATAAGTTCATCGTTTTCATTGAGCAGGTTTTCTATTTCTTGTAGGTCTCCAGTTATGTCTATCACATCTGATTCTTCTCTCTGGCTACTTGTGGGTTCTTGTGTCTTTATACAACTAGTCATCACTGTTGCTACTAGTATTCCTAGTAAGATGAATGCTAATAATGCCTTTTTTGTTTTCATTTTTCTAACACCCCCTTGTTTGGTCTATTCGTTTCTCTATATTTAAATCTTTTTATTCCGTCTCGTTTACTGTGTTGTTGTTCTCTGTCTCATTTGTCTCCACTGTTTCATTATTCCCTTGTACTTGTGGCTTCTCTCCTTGCCATCCCTGAGCATTGCTAGGGGTGATTAGTTTTTCACCATATTCTTGTCTATACTTTCTAACTAGTTCTACTAGGTGTCTATGAGCATTTCTTATGTGGTGTGCCATATCTCTTATAGCTATTCCAAATTCCTTATGATTCCCATTTTCAAGAGCACTCCTAGCTTCTTCTAGTTTTTCTTCTGCTAGTTCTAACTCTTCATCATATTTGTCTGATAGTCCTATTAATTCTTCATTATTTGTTTCTTCTACTTTTTCCCTAATGCTATCACTAACATTCTGCATTCTTTCCAATACTAGTTCTGACTTAGCTATCACTGTTCTTTCCCTGATCTGTAGCATTCTTTTTTGATAATTTTTCCAATTCTTATTCATTTGTTGTATTATGCTTCTTATTTCTTCAATAGTTGTAGCTTCTTCTATCTCTTGCTTCTTTTCCTCTAGATAACTGATTCTTTCTTCTATATTAGATATTGCTTGTTGTAGTCCTGTTGCATTTGGGTTCAGTGCATATCTTTCTTCTAGTATTGCCTTTGTCCTTTCTAGTATTCCTATTCTTCTGTCTAGTATTCCTATTACGAAATCCCTTGTAATGTTCACTCTTTGCTCTGGTGATAACTGTATTGCTTTTCTCCTTGCCTTTTGTAATAACTCTTTTGCTTTCATATATCTATTATAGGCCCTCACTTCTTTCTGCTTTGCTTCCATGTATCTATTTCTCAACTCTTCCACTCTTTGTCTTAGGTTTGCCAACATTTGTGTTCTTACTTGCCCCCCTGATGTTGCTTTTACTTGTCCTTTTACAGGTTGTCCTACAGATATCGTTGGATTTACAGGGTTTGGCTGTGGCTTTATTGCATATACGTTTCCAATGGTTGTTAATAACAGAGCCATTATTGCTATTAATGCAATTATTTTTCTCATTTTTATCACCTCCAATTTTCTTGATAATGATAAGCCCATCTTTCTTATAAATATTTTTTCAGAAATGTTTATGAATAATCAAAAAATTTGTTTTTTATTGTTTTAAACGCTTATTTTTGTCTATTTAAAGTTTATATGTCAATATTTTGGGCCATTTCAGCATTTTCTTCTATGAATTTTTTCCTTGACAAAACATCTCCCCCCATCAATGTAGAGAATATCTCGTCCGCATATGCAGCGTCTTCAATTGTAACCCTCTTCAATATCCTTGTCTCAGGGTTCATGGTTGTAGCCCATAACTCGCTGGGATTCATCTCTCCTAATCCTTTATATCTCTGTACTATTGCCCATTCCCCAAGCTCTTCTAATGCTTTTTGTTTCTCTTCCTCTGTAAAACAATACCTCTTCTTATTGCCCTTTTTTACGAGGAATAATGGTGGTTGAGCAATATAGACATGTCCATCCTCTATTAATTGTGGCATGTATCTATAGAAAAAGGTTAATAGCAAAGTAGTTATATGTGCTCCATCCACATCTGCATCAGTCATTATTATGATTTTTCCATATCTCAATCCTTCTTTATTGTAGTCATCTCTTATTCCTGTGCCTATTGCTTTTATTATTGCAACTATTTCATCGTTTTTCAATGCCTTATTTATCCCTGCTTTCTCTATGTTTAATATCTTTCCTTTTAGTGGTAGTACTGCTTGTCTATGCCTATCCCTTGCCTGTTTTGCACTACCCCCTGCAGAGTCTCCTTCCACTATGAACAATTCTGCTTCTTCTACATTCCTTGTGCTGCAATCAGCAAGTTTTCCTGGTAGAGCACTGCTTCCTAGTAGATTCTTTCTTCTTATTATTTCTCTCGCTTTTCTAGCAGCTTCTCTAGCCTTTGCAGCCATTACTGCTTTTTCTATTATTGCTCTTGCTATTCCCGGATTTTCCTCGAATATTCTACTAAGTTCTTGTCCAACGATATTTTCCACTATTCCCTTTATCTCAGAGTTTCCAAGCCTTGTTTTTGTCTGGCCTTCGAACTGTGGTTCAGGTATTCTTAGTGATAATACAGCTGTTAAGCCCTCTCTCACATCTTCACTACTAAGCTTTATACCTTTCAACAAGTTGTTTCTCTCCCCATACTTATTTATCACTCTTGTTAGCGCAGATCTAAACCCGCTTAGATGTGTTCCTCCTTCATGTGTGTTTATATTGTTTACAAATGTATGAACACTTTCATCATAACTATTTGTATACTGCATTGCTAGTTCTAGTATTACTTCTCCCTCCCCATTCTCTGCTTTTCCATTAATGTATATTGGCTCATGTATAGCTTCCTTTGATTTGTTCAGATCTTTAACAAACCCAATTATTCCTTCCTCACTTATATACTCTTCTCTTATGTTTGCTCTTTCATCTATAAATAAGAGCTTTATACCCTTGTTTAGATATGCTAATTCTTTTAGTCTGAACCTTATAATATTTGTGTCTATCCTTGCGTTCTGGAAGATCTCTCTGTCTGGTATGAATCTTATTACTGTCCCATGCCTATCTGTATCTCCTATGATCTTTACTGGTATTAATGGCTCTCCTCTCTCATATTTTTGATAGTAAATCTTTCCATTTCTATATACCCATACTTCTAATTTTTTGGATAATGCGTTTACAACGCTCACTCCTACTCCATGTAGTCCTCCACTAATCTTATATGCCTTTTTGTCAAACTTCCCACCAGCATGGAGTTTTGTCATTACTACTTGTAGTGCTGACACTCCTTCTGTGGGGTGTATATCTACTGGTATTCCTCTTCCATCATCTTCTACTATGATTGATCCATCTTTTTTTATCTCTACTTTTATATTCTTAGCATAGCCTGCCATTGCTTCGTCTATGGAGTTATCAACAACTTCCCATAACAAGTGGTGTAACCCACTACTACTAGTGCTACCAATATACATTCCGGGCCTCTTTCTAACAGCTTCTAGGCCTGATAGAACTATTATATCTCCTGCTCCATATTCTTTTTCTTTCATGGTTATAGGGGTTTCTTTTTATTTATAAATCTTCTTATGGAAAAATAGGAAATTCTTAATTTTTTAGAACAATATTTTTAAAAAATATTTGAAAAGATAATAAAAATAAGAAAATCTTTTATCTTTGCTCCTCGTGTTTTTCTTTCAATGCTCCTTCAATTCCCATAATTATTGTATCCTCACTTATTCCTAACATTTCTATATTATTCACCATAAAGAATTCTCTTATCCTCTCACAGACATTTCTAATAGGACCAAGAATAGCTGATTCAAGATCTTTCATAGACCCTTCTGGATAAAAAAAGAAATCACCACTTATACACACATTAGTAATCTTTTTATCCTCTATATCTAGCTCTATTTTCACAAGCTTTTCTCCTGGATTCTTTAGAATTATTTCTCTATGCATTCTTCAGTCTTCTCTCTAAAACCATTGCTGCTTTTACAATGGGATCAATAGTAGTTGTGCATACTGGATTATAAGCTGTTTCAAGCATTACGAGATCACTAAGAGATAAATCATTCCTAATAGCCATTCCTATCATATTAATCCTGGTCAACACACCACCCTTCCCTATCACTTGTCCACCAATAATTCTTTTCTTTTTATCAACTATAAGTTTTACATGAATCGTGTCTATACCATTCTTATATTCTCTTGGAGCAATAGTCGTAGATATCTTCTGGGCAAGAGCATCTAGATTCATTTTTTCAGCTATCTCCTCACTTATCCCAGCACTAGCAATGAATAAGTCGCCAACCCTAGATATACCCATCCCTATTATGCCTTTAAACTCTCTCCTCTCAGCTAAGCCTAGTTTATTAGCAATATTATACGCTGCAACTATTGCTTCTCTTACAGCATTATTTGCTAGCACACTCCTTCTAGGTTTTTTAGTTATATGGTCTAATACTTCTACACAATCACCAGCAGCGTAGACATATTTATTACTAGTCTTCATATATTTGTCCACAATGATACCAGTCCTTGTTTTTATTCCAGCACTTCTCGCTAGCTCAATGTTTGGTATGTCTCCAATTGAGACAATAAAGTGTTCTACCCCAGGAATTGAGATCTCATTCTCTAGGATTATTTTTCCCTCAGAGACCTCTCTAATCTTTCCATAATAAATATCTATACCCAGGCTCTTCAAGTATTGCTCAACTATTCTCGCCATATCTTCATCTAATATTCCTGGGAGTAAGTGTGGCATTGCTTCTATGATTACTACTTCTTTTCCAATCCTTTTAAGAGCAGCAGCCACTTCTAGCCCTATAAAACCACCACCAATTATAGCGATTTTATTCTTGTTAGCAATATTTCTTTCTATTCTCTCAATATCACCAGGATTTTTTATTGTGTCATATGATTCAACGCCCTTTATCTCTATTCTTCTAGGACTAGCACCAGTTGTAAGGATGAGATAGTCATAGTTATATTCCTGTTCTTTCCCATCCATAATTGTTTTCACAATTTTTTTCTTTGTATCAATACTGATCGCTTTCTCCCCTGCCTTTACTATTACTCCTTGACTCGTCAACATGTCTTTATTAAAAGGCCAGATCTCTTTTATATCCATCTCTCCCTCAAGTATGTATGGTAAATCAAATTGACTATAACCTTTCTCTCTCTTTGAGTCTATAAGCACTACTTCTAGGTCTTGAGAAATCTTTCTCAGTGTTACAGCTGCCTGACAACCAGCCACTCCTGCACCAATAATTACGACTCTCAATTTACTCACTCAGATCTTTTAATGCTTTCTCTACTAGTTGCATATACATTAATGCTGGACCACCACCCATCAATACTGCTACCCATGCTGCCTCTCTGATCTCTTCAGGAGTTGCTCCTGCCTCTAGAGCATTCTTTACATGGAAGGCTATACACCACTTGCAATGAGTAATGACTGCTAGAGCAATAGAGATCAACTCCTTTGTCTTTGTGTCAAGCTTTCCAGGCTTTTCCACTGCTTCAAGGAATGCTTTAAACTTCTCCATTTGCTCTGGGCTATTATTACTCCACTCTCCGAGACTATTCATTATTTCTCCTAGAAGATCTTTCGTGTTCTCCATGCCTCTCACCTCCTATATACTTGTTCTGCCTGCTCTGGTGTTAATAAATCTTTCGCTTCCTCTGGATTTGAGAGCTTTATCTTCACGAGCCATGTATTATATGGATCCTTGTTTATAATCGAGGGATCATTCACTGCTTCATTATTCACATCTATTACTTCTCCATTGAACGGGCTCTTGATTGTACCAGTCCATTTCATTGCCTCTAAATGAATAAAATCTTCATCTTTCTTTACATTTCTTCCCTTCTCTGGGAGGTCAATAAAGACAAATTCCTCTACCATTCTTGCACCAGGCTCAGATATACCAATTGTTGCTATCTCTCCATCAATCTTTACCCATGCATAATCCTTTGTGTATAATAGATCCTTTTTTATCATTTTTTCACCTCAACCAAACATTAATGCTTCAGGTCTAAATATTAATAATGCCCCAAGTATCAACATTAGTAGTCCGCTTATGAGTTTTAAAATCTTTCCCTCTTTAGCTGTTAATCTTCTAGCCCCAAGAGTGATGACGAATATTGCAACGATTAATGCATATGGAATCACATATATAGCATTATAAAGAGCGAGATATGCATAATATGCAAATGTTGGCAGATTTCGAAGAGTGAGGATCCTTGTATATATAGCTGGGAATCCAGCAGTACACAAGCCCTCTACTGCGTTAGCAGTTACTGCTAGTATTATTGTTCCAAGAATAGTTGCTGGTAGCTGAGTGGTCCTAACAACTCTTCTCATCTTTTCTATTAGTTTAGGCTTAGCGGATTCAGGAATAGTTAGGCTTACACCCTTCTTGAACCAGAAGAAGTCCTTTACATTGATTAATCCAGCAATAATAGCTACTGCTCCGACAAGGATGCGTAAAATGTTTACATATCCAACCAACAAGAAGAAATTGAGCCATGCAGCCATAAACAAGAAGTACATAACTCCAGATGTAATCACAAAGATGGATCCAACTATTAGCATCTTTTTCCTTGAATGAGTATATACAAGCAGGCTTAACAAGAATGTTAAAACCCACATAGCACAAGGATTAAAACCATCCAGCCCGGCAATAATAATTGTTAGTAGTGGAAGACTAATCTTGGATGTATCTATCCTGCCAATAACTGGTATATTCATAACACTCTTGTTCTCATTGCTTTCATTGGTCTCGTTTAGAGATACTTGCTCATTCTCCTCTCTACTTTCTTCTTCCCTGCTTAAGAGCAAGTTGATTAATGGTTGATCACAACCCTCCTCGTGGCATTTAAAGATCTCATCCCTTATAACATTTGCATAGCCAATATATGCACTATATGCTGGGCTGTATTGAAGGCTTCCATCGCTATGAGTGAAACCAACAAATACCTTGTCACCAACAAATATTGTTGGCACGCCCATTGGCTCAGTACTATATGCCTTGCTTACAAGCTGCCATAACTCGCGATTACTAGAATTATGATAAACCTCGTATTCATGTAGATCAATCCATTTATATCTATTGGCAAGATCCTCTAGGAATGGCTTTGCCTCAGCGCAATGTGGGCAACCATGCCCCCAAAATATCGCAACCACTACTCTTTCTTCACTAATATTATTTACAGGATTAATAGGTGTGAGTATATCTTCTTGTCCAAGCACTAAGAAAGCACTAGTAATCACTACGATTAATAATATTAAAGCCCACCCCGACTTTTTCATGATTCCCCTCTTCATATCTATTTTAGCTAATTGAAATGCTTTATAAATCTTTGTTTCAAAAAGTGAAACAGAGGGTTTTTCTCTTACAGAGAGACTTCCTTACTATATTAATAGGCTTACACTCAAATAGTTCTTTTGGACCCTTTATGGTGGTTTTAATTATGAGCCTCTCAATTCTCCTGGTCAGGAAATGATATGGATTGTTGAGAAATAGGGGTAAATTTTATAAAAAATCCTTTTCAAGCACTATCTATGAGGAGATCAACAGTCCTGTCAATTATTGTTGGATTATTGATAATCATCTTGCTGTTTTCCAGGGTTGGTTTCAAGGAGATTTATGAGTTATTGCTCAGGGTGAATATTCCATTGTTCTTCTTGGCTGTTCTTCTCGGATTATTATCAATGCTTGTGGCTGGCTTGAGGTGGAGTATTATCTCTAGCACTCTTGATGCTCATCTCGGCTTTTTTAATGCTGCAATGTATAGGGTTATGGGTTTTGCTGTGCTATATTCTACTCCTACAAGTATTGTTGGAGCGGAAACTACGCGTGCATTACTAGCGTCTAGGGATAGTGGGAGATCTGTCTCTACTTGTATTCAGATATCTATTCTTGATAGAACAATAGAAATGGTTACTGTTTTAATAATAATGGTTCTTGGCTCATTGTTTTCTCTTATCATTTTTTCTCCTGGTATTCTTGGAATGCTCTTATTACTCTTGCTACCAATAGTTATTCTCTCATTGATATATATCACATTATTCATTATTCCAAGGAAGTCATATCATAAGAAGGGCATAATTGGAAGGCTCTTTGTTTCTCTTAAAAAGATTTATCATAACACTTATTTCTTGTTTAGGCATAGGAAGAGAATCCTGATCTATGCTTTTCTATTAACACTTCTCCAGATATTTTTCACTGTTCTCTTGTTTTCCTCTATTCTCGCAATGGTTATTGATGCTCCTCTCTTTGGACTCTTGAAGTATTCTTTCCTTGCATATCTATTTTCTGTTTTGTCATCATTAATACCTATTCCTCTAGGATTGGGTAGCCTTGAAGCTGGACAACTAGTGGCTTTCTCTATAATGGGTCTTAGTTCAAGTATAGCTATTTTTTCTGCTTTCACTTTGCGTTTAAAAGATGTCTTTATCGCAATGATTGGTGGTCTATTATTCATGATTAAGGGACTACCAAGAAGAGTTGAGAGATGGATTGATCTAAAGAGATTAGAAGAATGGATAAATTTTAATAATTCGAAGAAATAATCCCAAAGTCTATTACTCTTTCATCTTCTTCTAGTTTTACTACTCTTACTCCTTTAGCTGTTCTACTCGTAATCCTTATATCTGATGCTTTGAATCTTATTGCTTTTCTATCAGTGACTACTACTATTTCGTCTTCAAGGCTGAGCGGCTGGACTTTTATTACTTCTCCAACATCCTTCCCTGTTGGAATATTTAATACCCCTAGTGATCCCCTACTAGTAGTTCTATAATCATTAACCCTTGAAATCTTTCCATATCCCTTGCTAGTAATAGTTAATACATATTCCTCCCTATCAACTGAGTCAATGCTTATTGCTTCATCATCTCTAAGTCTTGCGAGGATTACTCCTCTAGCATTTCTTCCCATTGGTCTGAGATCTTCTTTCCTGAATAAGACCACTCTGCCTTTCTTTGTGGCTATGAGTATTAATGGCTTTTCTTTTACTATTGCAACGTCTACTAGTTCATCTTTTTCATCAATATTTATTGCTTTTTTCCCACTACTCCTAGGATTCGAGAATTCTTTTAACTCCACCATTTTTCCTATTCCTTTCTTTGTTAGGAATACTAGGAATCCTTCAAACATTGGTGTATGAATTATGGAGACTATTCTTTCTCCTTCTCCCAGCTTTAAGATATTTGATATATGCCTTCCCTTTCCATATCTATTTGTTCTTGGAACAGCATATGCTTTCAACCAATATGCTTTTCCATAATTGCTAAATAATAATAACCAGTCCTTGTTGTTCGTAATAATTGTTTCTATAGGAGTATCTTCCTTGCTTATTATTAATCCCTTACCACCCCTTTTCTGTTCTTTGAATTCTTCTAGGCTTATGGCTTTTAGGTAATTATTCTCAGTCATTATAACAACTATTTCTTCTTCTTTTATAATCTCCTCGAATTCTATATTTGATTCCTCTGTACTTATCTCTGTTCTTCTCCCATCTCCCAGTTCACGTGCTATTTCTTCTAATTCTTTTTTAACAACTCTTAATATATTCGCCTCACTGCTAAGAATATGTCTTAGCTTCTCTATTTCTTCTCTAAGCTTTTCAGCTTCTTTTTCTAAGCCTTCCTTCTCCATCGCTGTTAATCTTGAAATCTTCATATCCACTACTGCTTTTGCTTGTTCCTCTGTGATACCTAGTTCTTCTACTAGTCTTAATATAGCTGTTTTTGTATTCTTACTTGATTTTACGAGTTTTATAACATTGTCAATATTTTCTATTGCTATGAGTAATCCCTCCACTATGTGCAATCTCTTAGATGCTTTTTCTAGGAGGAATCTTGTTCTTCTCTCCACTACTAGTTTTCTATGGTCAATAAATCTCTGTAATAACTCTTTTAGACTCATCACTCTTGGTTTCTTTCCATCAAGTGCTAGAAGCTTTATATTCACAGCAGTCTCTAATCCAGTATATCTATATAGCTGATTCTTTACTAATTCCTTGTCAGCATTACTTGTGAGCTCTATTACAATCCTTATCCCCTCCCTATTGGATTCATCTCTTAGATCCTTAACATTGTCAACTCTTCCATTATTCACTGCTTCTGCTATCTCTCTTACGAGTTGTGCTTTATTTGTAACTGGGGGTAAGTCTACTACTACTAGTTTATTATCCTCTTCTACTATGTGGGCTCTTGCTCTTATTCTCCCAGATCCATTACTATATATCTCTTTTAAGTTATGAGCCTCGAGAATGATCCCTCCATTTGGGTAATCTGGCCCTTTTATGTATTCCATTATTTCTTCTATACCCGCGTCTGGCTTGTCTATTAGTAATGTTAATGCCCCTATTACTTCTCTAAGATTATGTGGTGGAATACTGGTAGCCATCCCAACTGCTATTCCTGTTGATCCATTGATCAATAAGTTTGGAATCCTTGATGGAAGCACTACTGGTTCTTTACTGGTTGCATCAAAGTTTGCTATGAAGTCAACAGTTTCTTTTTCAATGTCTTCTAACATTAATTCTCCATACTTGCTCAGCCTTGCCTCTGTATATCTCATTGCTGCAGGGCTATCCCCATCAATACTTCCAAAGTTTCCCTGCCCATCTACTAGTGGATAACGCATGTTAAAATCTTGAGCCATTCTAGCGAGGGCGTCATAAATAGCTGCATCTCCATGTGGATGATACTTTGCCATGGTATTTCCAACAATTGTTGCAGATTTTTTGAAAGGCTTGTTATGTAGTAATCCAAGCTCGAGCATTGTGTAGAGAATTCTTCTTTGGACAGGTTTTAGTCCATCTCTAACATCTGGCAATGCTCTACCCATTATAACACTCATAGCATAGTCAATATAACTAGACTTCATCTCCTCTTCAATACTTGTAGGAAGGATTCTTTCTTTTCTATTGTTCTCATCCATGGAGAGGGGGATTCTTTTTTAGTTATAAATATTTACAAGAAGGAATAATTATTTTCAATATTGAAAATATTTATCTTGTAAATTATTCCTAATTTGAGACTAGATATTAGTAATAAGTTAAGGCTTTTTCCCAAGGATAGTTATTTTTTGAATCACCCTATACGCTCATTAGACCATATTCTTACTAATTATTTCAAGATTGATGAAAACATGGCTGTAAATGTATGGATAGAGTAAAAATCTTTTTAAATTCTTCATTGTTGCACTCCTTCATGACTTTATTCAAGAATAAATACATAAGAAAGCTTTTAGACCTCTATAGGGATATATGGGCTATTAATTCTGCAGAAGCATTAATGGGTTGGGATCTTGATACATATATGCCTAAATCTGCTCATAGGTATAGAGGCATAGCTCTTGGAAGACTATCAACATTGTCACAAAGATTAATGCTTAGCGAGGAGTTTAGAAAACAGTATGATAAAGCAAGAAGAGAAAAGAATCTAACTATAGAAGAGAAAGGCGTTCTAAGAGTCTTGGGGAGAGAGCTTCATTACTATGATTCACTGCCCCCAAATTTTTTAAGAGAACTTGCAAGAACAACTACTAATGCTAGAAAGTCATGGCTCATAGCAAAGAAGAAAAAGAGATATGAAAAATTTCTTCCAAGTCTGAAAAAAATAATAGAATTATCAAGGAGGAAGGCAGAATTATTGGGTTATAAAGATAAGCCCTATGATGCGTTACTAGACCTCTATGAAGAAGGGTTGACAACTAAGAGGCTTGAACCATTGTTTAGGGATATAAAGCATAACTTGCCAAGAATAGTGAAGAAGATCCTTGTAAAGAGAGTATTTCCAATGAACCATGAGCTGGAATCAAAGAAATATAACAAGGAGGCAATGGAAAAGCTTTCCAAGGAATTATTAAAAAGGATTGGTTATCCATTTAATCGCGGAAGACTAGATGTTTCAGCTCACCCATTCACTATTGATATAAGTCCAAATGATGTGCGCATAACTACATGGTATCCGGAAAAGAATTTTAGAGAATCACTACTAGCAACTATCCATGAGTTTGGACATGCATTATATGAATTACAGATCTCTAAATCTCTCTCAATGACTCCTATAGGGATAGGGGTAAGCCTGGGTATACATGAATCACAATCACGATTCTGGGAAAACATAGTGGCTAAAAGTAAGCAGTTCATTGATACTAATCTCTCCTTATTCAAGAAGCATTTATCAATCCTCGATCAATATGATTCCTTTGAATTATATAGATACTTTAACACTGTTAAGCCTTCTCTGATTAGAGTAAAGGCAGATGAGGTGACATATAATCTACACATACTGATAAGATTTGAAATAGAAAAAGAAATGATTAATAAGGATATTGATCCAAGAGAACTGCCAGTAATGTGGAATGAGAAAATGGAGAAATATCTAGGTATAACACCTAAGAATGATGCAGAGGGCATCCTTCAAGATGTACATTGGTCACAGGGAAGCATTGGGTATTTCCCAACCTATACTATTGGAACACTACTAGCAGCACAGATAGCTAGAAAGATGGATAGACAAATAAAACTATATAAACGCATAGAGGAGAAGGATTATTCTTCAATAAGGAACTGGCTCAGGGAAAGAATACATAGGTATGGATCCATCTACACGCCTGAAAGACTAATAAGGATTGCTATTGGACAATCCTTAGATCCTGAAGTGTTTATGGAGCATATAAGAAGGAAATATCTCTTTGAATAAGAGAAAAATATTTAAATGCCTATAATAATTCTTTTTAACAGCTAGGGGGTCTGGGGGATGTATAAGAAATATCCAGTATTCATAGCGCTATGTGTAATCATATCCATGCTTCTAATTCCAACTAGTCTTAGTGCTAATAATATTACTAATCCTACTAGTAATCTATTAAACATAGTTGTGGATAATGATAGAGAGGAGTTAAGAATAAATGTTGATATTGAGGATGAATATATTCTAGAGATCTATGGCCCGAGTGATAATAATCCTAGTACTTATAGGTATTATGGTAGGGGTCCTAACTCTACTGTAGTGTTTTATCCCCCTATTAATGGGAACTATACTCTTTCTCTATATAATAGACTACATCAACTAGTTGAAACAAGAAGTATTATCTTTGGGCGAGAAGAAACCGGGAAAGAAGAAATAATTGGGAGCAAGTTAATCTATACTGATAAAAAAGAATATGTCCTTGGGGATAAGGTAGTAATAACTATTGCTAGTAATCTTTCTCCTGGAATAGAAGTAGAGATAACTACGAGCGATGCTAGTTATAGATCTATCCCAAACAAGAAAGAATTAATATTCTTTCCCCAGACCCCTGGAGATTATAATTTGAGCCTGCTCTACATGGGCAGGCTCATCTCCAGGAATCATTTCAATGTGAAGAATAAACCAGTAGTTCTTCCAAGAAGGATAAGTATTGAGAGCTCTCCTTTAATAGACATGTTTACTGATAGGATTCTAAATATTTCAAAGCCAGGCATAAAGCATATACCCAGAATAAGGGTTCTAAGCGGGAATAAGAGTATTGGTGCAATAATAGAGGTGAGGAAGGAGTATTCCTCCCTAGGGATCATTACTAGTGCTATTGGGCAGACATATTCAGATCTAGTGGTAATACCTCTCGCTTCTAAGAGGCTTTTAAGATTAAACCTTGGAAGAGTATCACAAGACGCTGGAGATATAAACCTGCATGAACTAAGAATAAGCAGAGAGACAATAGAGAGGATTAAGAGCCAATTCAACTTTGAGGATCCAAGCATAACTATTACTGATGCATTCCTTGTTGATACTACTAATATAGATATGAGGGGGGATGCTATTTTGGAAAAGATCTCTACTGGAGAGATTGTATTACTATGCAACGATAATCTTTCATGTAGTGATAAGCTCTATGTGAAGCCGGGAGGAAAATATAGTGTGAACATTGGCAAGAAAAGAATAGTGATCCTTGAACTAGGAGTAAGCACTATTAACACTGAGCACCCAATATATAGGCCAGGAGAAAAAGTAGTTGGATACATAACTGTTCTAGACAAGAATGGATACACTGCTTTTAGTGCAAACGTAACATTAACAATCACTACTCCTAGTAATGAGACAATAGTTAAGACTTATCCAGGAGAAATAGAGAAGATACAGAGAGGGGTTTATAGGTTTAATTATACTCCTAGCATGACTGGGAAGTATTACTTGCATGTAGATGCTGTTGGTCCAAATGTTTACAATAGTATGGATTCATGGTTCTATGTGAATGATTCATTTCCATTTGATATTACGAGGATTGAGCCATTTAGTATTGATCCATGGAGAGGGCCATTTACATCTATTATACATGTAAAGCCCTTAATAGATATTGATAGCTATGTCTTGATAGAGAATCTCCCCAAGAGCTTTGAAGTAGTGTCGACAAATGGACATGTATATAAGTATAATGATTCAGTAATAATCACATGGCCACTGAGAGGAGAGTCAAATGTTAGCTATACTGCTCAAGCACCATTAGAGAGTCCGGCTGTTTATAAACTAGGAGAAGCAAGGATATTATATCAACTAGATCCGAATAGTGAGGAAGAAATAGTGTTCCAAGAGGCTCGTCCATGGTTATTGGCATTAGATCCAGCTGCAAAGATTTGTAACGAGAGTCCTTGTATAGTACCATCCTCACTAATCCAGTGTAGGGACAACACTGCTGGAGGCACTGAGCCAAATCAACCAAACACTATTGATGCATGCACAGATGGAACAAGCGGGACTTGTCATAGCGATGAAAGCGTTGAAAACATTACTATTGAAAGCCTTAATCATAGCGTGTTTAGAGCTGGAGACACAGTGAGGGTAAACATAACTGTTTATTGTTGGGATGGGAGTAGTGACAACGTGAATATCGCATATACCAATAACTCTGAGACTCCTTCATGGAGAGTGGTTGCATATACTGATCCATGCCCAGCAGCAGGGTTTAATACTTTTAGCTATACATTCAAGCTTGACGACGTGGTTGGGAATCATACTATTAGAGGTATTATTCAGTATAATGGGGGCACATCCACTACTTGTGGTGGTGGGAGTTATGATGACAATGATGATGTAACAATAGTTGTTTATAGTAAGGATTCTACTCCTCCAAGCATTGATGATGCAGCATTGAATGCAACAACTATTCCAAAGGGGGGGAGTGTTCGACTAATAACAAATGTGACTGATGATACAGAGGTAAACACTGTATGGGCGACATTCATGTATCCAAATTGTTCAAAGGTGAATAAAACATTAACACCATGGGGGGATATCCTATATGATTCATCGGGAGATCTAGAACTAGGAGAGATTGAGAAAAGAGCACAGGGAACTCCAAATGTCTCAATAGAACAAGTGTTTTATGATGACTTTGAGAGTACTGGAACGCTTACTGGTTGGACGAAGAATCCTAATGATGCAACAAATGATTGGACAGAGGATAGTGGAGCAAACTGTTATGGCGGAACTGGGTATTGTGCATATACTATTGGAGATGGTACGAGTAATGATGCTAATATTGAGAAGACTCTTGATTTAAGCCAATACACTGAATGTTATCTAAGCTATGCATACAAGTTTAACTCTTTAGAAGCTGCTGATTCCTTTTATGTTGAATACTATAATGGTAGTTCTACTATCACTCTTGATACTTATGTAAATGGTGATGATGATAATGTCTGGCATACTGTTAGTAACATTAATCTAACTCCTTATGGCTTGAGTTCTTTATCAAAAATTATTTTCAGAGAGGCAATGAGTGGTTCGCGTGATTATGCATGGATTGATAATGTAAATATTACTTGTAAAAATGTGACATATCTGCCAGGAGGAGAGACTGTTACAGAGTGGACTGTTTATAATGATGTGACTGATAGTGATTATGTAAACATAATATCAGTAAACATCACGGTTGAGACTAGTTATTATGATCCCTCTGGAAGCGTTGCTAATAATACTGCCTGGCCAGATCTAGAGCTAGAGATGTTTGATGGTTCTAGTTGGAATAGTTTAGGTGTGTTTAATCTATCCTCTTTCTATACTTCTAGTAGTCCTAGTAGTGTTAAGCATAACTTTTCCATTGTTACTAGTAATCAAACATTACTAAAGGAATGGTTGACAGCTACTAATAGGGATATAAGGATTAGGGGGGCACACATGGATTATTATAATGCTACAAGTATTGATATTATTAATTATACGAGTATATGGGTAGATATTACTTATACTAATTCTAGTAGTTATAGCTATGAATGGACTGATACACAGCTGACTGGTAGATACTATGTTACTGATATATATGCAAATGATACTTCTAGCAATGTTAATCATTCAACTTATAGTGATCTATACTTTGACGTTGTAAACTATGGAGTGCCAGAAATAACTATTCATGATGTTGAAGGAGACACAACTGAGCCATATACATTTACAAGTCAGACACCAACACTAAACTTTTCTGTAGACGTGGATGCTACTTGTTATGTTAGTATTAATGATTATAGCTATTCACAAATGCTCTCTGATCCAGACGCTGTTAATTGTGGTAGCTATATTGCTAACACTCCAAAAACTTGTACCTATACCAACACGCTATCAGTAGGAGAACAATACCTATATATTGCTTGTAATAGTACGTTTGGAGTGGAGAATAATGAGTCAAATAATAAGGATGTATCCCTAGACATTCTTTGTGATTCTCATCTAGACTGTCCGAGCAATCGATACTGTAACTATGCAGGTGATTGCGTCTTGGATGTATTGACTGGTTATAATTGTGAAGGCTTGTCTTATAGTGGTAACCCTGACAACGAGGTATGCTTGAGTAACTACTGTGTCCAAGACACCTGGGACTTTGTTGGTTGGTTCTGCGCAGCTGATAGTGATGACTGTGTGCATGATGATAATGGTAATAGCTATGATCTAAACTATGCTTTATGTAGTGGGAATGATTATTACAGGGTTTGTAGTGCTGGACACAATTGGAGTGAACCCATTAATTGTTCAAAGCAATATGATCCTTGGAACCAAAACGCTACGGCTAGTACGCATATAGGGGATTACTGTGGGTATTATGGGGCTGATCAAACCTGTGAGAGTGGAGATCTAGATCTGGGTAGTTATGGATGTCTTGGCGGAAGCCCTACTGATTGTGGTCCATACATCTATCTTGGTAGTGGTGTTTGTGGATCAACGCTTGATGATTGTGATGTTGGATGTGGAGCAGAGTGTGATGTTGATAACTCCACGGATCCAGAATTGGTTAATAGTATTTGTTACTATGATAGATCGTGTAGTGCTAGTTGTCTATGGAGCGAGAAACAAGAAGAAGCACCAGAGTATTGTATAAATGATTATGATGGAGGACCATGTAGCTATACTAATAGGACTGATCCAAGCAATGAGGATATATGTTATTGGTCTCCAACCTGTCTAGACGTGATTGGTGCAAACATGACCCAGAGCGCTATTCTTAGGAAGGATTATTGTGACTATTGTACACCTACTGGAAATGTTAGTGGCGATTATAGTCCTGCTCCTAATGCTAGTTGTAGTTTTGATTGTCCAAATAGTGGAATAATCTATTATGACTCGGGAGGAACACCTCTAGATAGGAGTGATGATTGTAATAATGGAGTATCAACAATATTGATGGATACTCTCAGCATGGGTGATGTGTGGAATGGTAGTGGTCCAGCTTATTGTGACAATGCGGAGTGTGATCATGATTGTGGCCCATACCTAGTAGGTATATGTATAGGTGGTGCGAGTGGTTATTGTTATTGTAATGATACAGATCCCCCAGAATTAAGCATTGTTTATCCTGAAAACAATACATGGCTAAACACTCCTATAGTTGACTTCCAGTACTATGCAAATGATACTGGATCAGGAATAGCTAATTGTAGTATATATATTAATAATGTCTTGAACCAGACAAATACTAGTATAAACGAGTCTGGCCTGAACCATTTCTATGTAGGATTTACCAATGGAACATATAATTGGAGTATTAAATGTATTGATAATAGCGATAATCACTTAGTGAATGATTCTGGTAATTACTGGTTAGGTATTGATACTACTAATCCAAGCTTGTGGGATCCAAATATCAATAATACAAGTTTCAAGGTTAACCAGAAGATATGCCTAAATATTAGTGCGAGTGACACGTATTCAGGTATTAATAGTGTGACAGCAGTTATAACTGCTCCTGGATATCCTAATGATATAGTCTCCCTATATGATAATGGACAGGGCTGTGACATAATAGCAGGGGATAATGTTTATAGTTTGGATTATACAATCATATATGATGGTACAAATACATGGACAAGGGCTTATACATATGATAGGGCTGGGAATTATTACGAGATTTCTCCTGGGTTAAGTTGGAGTGTTGCGACTGGTGGAAGATTGAATACTAGTCTCACAAGCCCAACTAGTGATATAGAGATTAATGAGGAATTGCCGAATAATAGCTTTATATTAAATTGTACAACTACCTGTATGGAGGGATACGGTACATGTGAAGATGTAAGCATCTATCCACAATACAATTATTCTGGATGGACTGATATAAACACTTCTACTAGCCTATTGAGATCAAACATTAATAGTTATAGTTGTGGGAATCTTACTCCTTATGTTGATCCATGGTGGAATACTTCATGGCTATATAGAAGGCCATACACTGTTTATAATCCAAATGATGTGGGCTTATCTGAATATCAAGTAGTGTTAACCATGGATACTGCTACACTCATAGCTAATGGGAGTATGAATGATAATTGCTCGGATATAAGAGTTGTTATGAATAACTCACTGATACCATTCTATATAGATAAGACTTATACCTATGGGTGTAACACTACTAATACATGGATATGGGTAAAGATTAATATAACTGCTAATAGCAAAAAAGCATTATATGTGTATTATGGCAATCCCAGCGCTACTAGTATGGAGAACAAAGAAGAAGTCTTTAGTTATAATTCTTTAACCCCTATATTTTATGCGGTTGGTCCTAATAATGCTGACAATGCAGACGTGATAGCATTCTATAATAATACCATTGTGAGTTCTGGGGCTACACAGCTAGACTTGAATCAGCAAGAAATGGGATTATTACCAGGCACTGATATAAGCCAGGAGAGCCCAGTAAATATTACAAAGATGGCAAACATTGAGTCTCAGAGTACTGGTGATGTTTTTGTTCCTATAGGTTTTGCTGGCACGACTTTTGTTTATAGGATTGATAGGGGTACTAATACTTATTATTTCTATGCTCCTTTTAATGATTCTAGGGTTGAGATTTGTTATG
>JAGGZC010000016.1 GCA_021162185.1 Candidatus Woesearchaeota archaeon
TCTGTCAAGTAGTTCTCATAGTTCTCTAATACCTTCACTGCTGCCTGTGTGTCCTCTGCATAGTATCCTGCTACCAAGATTGTATCCTTGTCTGGGAATAGCTTTATCAATCCATATCCAGGCTCGAATCCTTCTGTACATGTCTCTGGGTTACCCATCAACTCTGCTGCTAGAGTGTTTACACATGGTCCTCCAACTACTATTGCTGGCCCACTTGTATAATCAGTGTCTAGTATTGCAATGTCGCTTGGTAGTGGGTTAACTACCTGTGTCATTACCTCTGATGATGTTGCTGTTGCTTGTCCAGGAGCCACTGATACTACTGCTTCTACTCTGTCATCTGGGATCTCCATTACTACTTCGTCATCATCTAGGTTGTTCTTCACATCCTTAAAGACTACTCCATATTCTGTTAATGCATCTCCATCCCAGTCTCCGAACTTAACTGGAGTTGCACCATAGGTAATATCTGTGTCTTCTGCATCTCCCTTGGTTCCAAATCCTTCAATTTCATTTCCACTTATGCTTAGGTCGAAGTATATTGTATCTACACTTCCATCTGTCATCTTTAGCTTGCCAGTATCATATGATAGTGTGTATACTGTATCTCCGTTCTCTAGCTTTGCAGTTGTACCTTTGTACCAATCTCCTCCCTTAGTGTACCAGAACTCAAGGCTGTCTCCACCACTTACATTATATGTTACATATACTTCACTTACTTCATCTGTGCCAACTACTATTCCCTTGTCGTCATCTTTTGATATTATTCTTAGTACATTGTTGTATCCAGTGCTGTTTATTGTCTTTGGTATAATGTCCATTGTGTATTCATGATACTTGTCTGCATTCTTTAATGCATCAAAGCTTATCTTTATGAAGTTGTTTGGTAGTGTCAATGCTTCTCCTTCCTTTACTGGAGCATAGTCTCCTTTTCCAATGTACTGGTTTAGCTTTACTCCTATGTATTTATTTGCACCATCAATGTCCCATACCCACATTGGGTTTGTCTCGTCTTCTCCGATGTATTCCTCATCACTGTTGTAGGTCTTTGTTATTTCATCTCCTATCTTTAAGATCGCTGCTCTCTCTGATTGCTCATCCACATAGAATATTGATTCTACTTCAATCTTTACTCCATTTACAGTCTCTACTGCTCCTTGATTTATAATCTCTGTCTCTCCTCCTACTGATACTACTACTGAATCACTTCCAATGTTTACTAATTCCACATCTTTTCCATCATATGTTACTGTGTCTCCTACCTTCATGTAATGTTCTTGTGCTACTTCTACTGTGATCTCATTTCCACTCCAGCTAGTTATCTTTAGTTTTTGTCCTAGGAACTCTATCTCCAATGGCTTAGTTGAACTAATCTGGGAAATGTTGAAGTTTACGTCATCTATTACATATTTATATTTTACTGATTCTGCATCAAATATTATTACTGGGTCTCCATCATAATCATCGTTATCCTCTACTAATGAGGTTGTGACTTTTGCGTTGTTTGTTAAAACTACCTCTGTATGGTAGTCATAGTTTTCTCCTTCCCAGTCAAATGTTGAGTCCTCTAATACACTTATATCAGAATCATCTAATGTTGAACCTATTCCATCAGCTAGTCCTGTATCATATTGTAGATCTTTAGTTACTCCTCCTTCTACTTCTATTGTTCCTTCTACTTCTACTGGTTCTTCTGTGACTGCCCATTCTTGTAGGGTTGCTGCTAGTCCTACTGCTGCGATCACATCTTCAGTCTTTGCGTTTGCTCCTAATACTATGTGTCCTCCTGTCCATTGTCCGTCTTTTATAAAGATGTCTTTCCACTCTGTTAGATCACTTGCTGCTAGGGCTCCCATAACTGTTGCTCCTAGCATTGTTGCTCCTCCTGCAAGGGCAACAATCTTTTTTATTGCGTGTTTCACTCTCATTTCTTTTCACCTCCTTTTTGGGAATATTAGCATATCCTAAAAGCACACGGGGATTGCACCATAGCCACTCAGGGCGTGGCTACTCTTGAGCCCCCGCGTACTTCTAGTTATGCTATTGCTCTGGTATATGTATGGATTTCTTTATAAATTTTTCGTGGGTAGTAGAGATTAAACAAGGTAAAATCATGATTTAGGCTTTATTTCCTTAAAATTTTCATGAAATAGATTTTCATAACTGGAGGATAACTAAAAATTTTATTTAAAAATAAACTAGGCCTTATTTAAAAATAGGTTGCTCGAAATAAATAAAAATATATGGCAAGATAAAAGAATTTTAGAACTGCGGGGAGTGGGATTCGAACCCACGTAGGCACTAAGCCACTGGGTCCTAAGCCCAGCCCGTTTGTCCACTCCGGCATCCCCGCACAGCTACAAGGAGAATATGGCTATTAATAAAATTTTTGTTAGAAAACAGTCTTAGAAATAATAACTCTCTCTCCTTTATAGAACAAATCTCGCTCTACTCCTTTCCTCACAGCATTACTATGAATCCTTATACATCCATGCCTACGCCTATATCCTAGGAATTCTGGCTCATCTGTACCATGAATCCCTATACTACTCCTACCATTCGGGTTATACCTACCATTACTATCCCAACTACCAGTGTTTAGTCTTAAAAAGAATGGCCCATAGGCATGTCTACCATTAAACAACCAATTTTCACTATTCTCTATACTTATTATATTAAACATTCCCTCAGGTGTCTTATTATCTCCCTTTCTCTCCTTGTTCCCAGGATTCCTCCCAGTACTAGTCTTTGCTCTTAATAATTCCACAAACCTTGTCTTCTCATAGACTCTTAATTCTTGTTTCTCCTTATCAACTATTACTACTCTCTCCCCTTCTCTTAATGGTAGAGAATCAAGTATGGCTGGGTATTCTAATAGTTGTAAAGGAGTTATAAAATACTTCTTTTTTTCATAATCCTCATATGATATCAATACTGAGTCCACATATCTAAACATTCCCTCTTCCCATTGGTCTTTATCTTCCCTGTTCTCTTCAAGTCTCTTTCCAAGATATTCCCTAGAGAATCCTTTATAAACTCCTTCTATGAATCCTTTATATCCTTCTCCAAGTATCTTCATGTTCTTCACAATAATATTAGTAAAAACATAGAGCCCTCTAACCCCCATCTTTGTATTTGTTATTGCTATATCTTTGATCTCATCGAAAAAACTTGGGGAAGCTTCTTCTTCCATATCAACCCTACTATAGGTAGGAGAGATTATTTCCTCCAAGAAATGTTCTTCTCTTGTTTTCTTTGGAGTGTCACTAGTAATGATTAATCCTGCTAGGACTGCTAGAAAAATGCTTTTGAGCAATCCATTCTTCCATGTATTGATTTTTAGACGCCTCATTGATACCCTCCTAGTGGTCTATCTGAATGCTCAATGATTATAACTGCATTTCTCACTCTATTTCTTAGCCTAGCTATCTCTTCTATGAAATAGTTTAGTGTTACAACTGATCCATACGTGTTATCAACACCATTCATTATGGCTCTCTTTCTATCCTTCATTCCTGTCCCGCATAGCAATAACCTCTTTTTTGGTGGTTTCACTCCTCTCTCTAACTCTCTTCTTGTTGGAAAACCTATCGGAGCCCATCTAGACCCATATAATGGATGATTTATCCTTTTAAACTCTCCAAGAGCATAAACTCCTTCAGGGGTGTGCCCCTTACCTGGATCACTATATGGTTCCTTACTCCCAAGAGTTATAGGGAAGAATAATAATGAATAATTACGCGAGGATAGACCAGTCTCTATTCTCTTATCCTTCAAATATAACACACCATAGTCAAGATCCTTATCAATATATATTACTAGATCTATTCCTCTCCCAAATTGTTCTTCAACTATTCTTGGGATGCCTCTTAATGCTTCTGCGTGCTTATAAGAGTTAGTATGGAGATATTCAATTATTCTAAGCATTCCTTCCTTTTCGTATCCTAGAAGTCCTTTTTCTGAGATATATTCTTTTAATGCTTTTTCCAGGGAGTTTTTATTAATCTCTCTCTCAATGTATCTATCCTTGGTATAGAATACTTTTTTGTGTAGTGATTCTCTATTATTCTTGTTCTCTTTGTGTTTGTTTTCTTTTTTTAATACCTCTTTATCTAGGTATACTACTAATGGATCTCTTGTAAGGCTTTTATATTTCTTGAACTCTTTTTCCAGGCCTCCTCGCTTATAATTCAATACTTCTACTTGTTGTTCTCTATCCTCTTCTATGATTTTTTTCCTGAGTTTCAAAGTGGTATCAATCCTTATCCCTGTATAGATTAGCATTGTTAAGGCAAGGATTGCTCCAGGGATCTTTATATGCAAAGCGTTAAGTATTCCTTTCCTATTTGTCTTATTACTCATTGAGACTAGATCCAGATAGAACTCTTCTCCTATGAGTTGTGCTACTTTTAGTTCTTCTCGTGTTAATCCCCTCCTTGCTTTCTTGTATAGTCTCTCTTTTTCATGCCCAAGATGATCTTCTAGTGAATCATACATATTCATTATATTCTCAATTTTTCTTTTTGTTTCTCTATCATTTGTATTGCCTAATAATCTTGATGCTTCTTGTCTATAGGGTTCTAATATTTCTTTCAACTCTTTTAATCTCTTAATCTTTGACTCTAGATCCACTGCATTTAGAGCAGAGTTATACCTATTATTTAATTCTTGGAAAAGAGATTCATCTATGAGTAGGTCTATACCTATTTCTCCTAATTGCTTTTTGCGTTTTATTCTAGACATTTATCTCCCTCTTTGTTGTTTCCAATATTTCTTGGATTATTTTCTCAAAGTCTTCGAGATAGATATGGTTTAACTTGTTGACTATTAGTTCAATATCTCTTTCTCCTAGAGCAGTCTCATTAAATGCTTTGAAAGAAGCCTTCTCTACTACTTTTTCAACATCTCTACCACTAAACCCTAATGAATGCATTCTTTCAGCTAGGAGTGATATCTCTTCTTTGCTTATCTTAAAGTATCCATACTTTAATCCCTTACTAGCCTTATACTTGAATAATTCAATGTATTCTTCAACTGTTTGTACTCCTGGGACATATACTGCTCCCCCTCTAAGTCTTGACCTGATCTGTGGTTCAAGCCTTGAATCCTCTGATAAGTCTGCATTACTAGTTATTATCATGGCCCAATTCCCTTTCTCTCTAGATGTGTCCCCAAGGATTCTTCTCAAGACTCCTGTAACTTTTGTATCCTCATCATTATTCCTATTAGTAGAGAAAAACATTGTTTCAAACTCATCTATAACTATTAGGTATCTGTCATTACTATTTCTTATTGTCTCAAATAAGGATTCAAGATTTTTAGCGGATTTATTGATATATGAGGAGAATTCATTCATAGTGATGTATTTTATAAGAGTGTCTATGCCTTTCTCATTGTATATATTCCTAAGTAATTGCTCTGCATATTTAACAAGGTGTGTCTTCCCACTTCCTGGTTCTCCATAGAGATCTATAATTATTGGATAATCTAACACTCTTCTTATAGGGCTATATGCTTCCTCAGGGTCATATGTTGATAATAATAATACCAGATTCCTCACTTTTTCCAAGGCATCCTTGTTTCCTATAACCCTTATCTCTTTTTCCTCTATCTCGCTCGCCCTGAGAAACCCTCCATTATTATTCTGGACTGAGAAATCTAAACTTTCTATTCCTCTTGGATCTATTCTTACCCTTGATTTTTGCTCTGTTCCTTTTTTTAAGTCCTTTAAAAGGTTATAAAGATTACCTATAGGATTATTCAAGAAATTCTTATCTACGAATAATCCTCCAAATATTTTCTTTAATTCCCTGCCTTTTGCCTCTTCAATTCTTTTTACTAAACTATCCTCATAGTTCTTTCTCCCCTCTCTGATGCCTATGAATTCAGCATACCATAATGCTCTTCTAGAAGCAATATTGAGAGCAGTGTAATGAGTATCTATATCTCTCTCCCCATTATTGTAAATAGAATAATAAGAAATAAGAAATTCTAATACTATTTCTATTGCTTGTCGGGTTGTCTCTCTCCCATTCCTTGAATAAAGATATTCTTCAAGCGTCTTTCTGTTTATATCTCTCTCTAGTTCTATTCTCAGACTAGAGTACTCTCTATTCGTGATTCTATAACCCACTGTCATGGTTCTCCCTTGTTCTCACAAAACTTTTATATCTCGGTTGATTCTATATCTTTGTATAACTCATCTATACTCTTATCAATAGGTTTCTCTTGATCTGGGACATATAGTTCATCTTCTCCTAGGGATAATGATAAATCAGATGGTATATCCATTTTTACTAATCTAGCTATCTGCTCTCTATACTTCTTGGATAGGTTATAGAACTCCCTAATATTCTCATCTAGTTTCTCTGGTATCATTGTACGTGTCTCTCTAATCGCATCTATCTCTGCCTTTCTCTTAGAAACGTCAAGGTTTAGCTGCTCGTAGAGCATTTCTAGTTTTGAGAACATATTATATTTAAGCTTGTTAACCTCGCTCATTACTTTCTTTTTCTTCTTTGAGATCAAGATTTCATATAGCTTTTTCTTTATCTTGTGATTGTCCTTTTCTAGTGTTATTATTCTCTGTTTCAATTCTAATCCATCCCTATTTCTCCCTTCCAATATTGATTCATTTAACTCTTCTCTCAATTGCTTAATCTTCTCTTCATTTCTCTTATATACCTCTGTTAATCCCCTGGCAAGAGATGTAAGATAGTTTCCCTCTACCCTCATCTCTAATCTTTGTTCCTCTAAACTTAGTCTAGTCTCTCTCAATACTTTCAATCCTTCTTCTACTTTTCTATAGGATTCATCTATTGACTCTAATGACCTCTCCAAAGCCTTTCTTTTTGCTATTGGTTCATATTTTCTCTTAATCTTCTTTGTATCTACACCTAACCATATCGCAATATTATACATTATTCTATCAAACCTTGAAAAACTCTCTAGATAATCCTTCTCTGTTGGTTCTACATCTACTTCCACATCAAAAGCATTCAAAATCTCATTGATCTTTTTCACAAGGTCTACTACTTCTTGTCCTGGATCTATCTTTGTTCCCTCGAGAAGGTATTCCATGTCTAATCCCTGGTCATATGCTAATTTCTTAGCCATCTCTCTAGCTGTTTCCTCTGAGAATCCTTTTTTCTGGTATTGCCTCACTAAGACTTCTAGTTTTTTTGGGTCTATCTTCTTCTCATTCTTCATGCCTCCTTCCTTCTCTATACTCTTCTCTTTCTCTACTTCACTCTTTATTTGTTCTTCTTCCATTATTTCACCCCCAAAGATTTTTTTAGTTCTTTAAGCGTATATAGGGCTAGGTTCTTCTCCTGAGCATATCTCTTAGCCCTAGGAGTATAGTCATTATTAGTGACCATGATTGCTCGAGCAGGATCAATGTTTAATGATTCTAGGACTGATACATACTTCGCTACTTCTTCTAGGTCTACAACTCCTTTTCTATACTTGCACTCAACATAGCATTCCTCTTCTATCCCTCTAATGATTAGATCTATCTCTGCCTTGAAGTTTTTTCTTTCCATCAATACGTTTCTCTTCACTCTTAATCCTTTCTTCTTGAATAGTTCTGCTATAAGTTCTTCGAATTCTCTTCCTATTTCCTGATTTCTTCCCATTTTTTCTTTGCCTTGTTCCAATACTTTTTCACCTTGCCTTCAAGATATTCTTTCCCAGCTCTGGCCTTGTGTTTCCATTCATCTATATCCTGGTCCTCTATCCATTCCTTTGTCTCATTGAACTTTTCCTTACTAGTCCAGTATGCTTCTCTAGCCCCATAGAGGAGTAAATGTCTCATCATTGCTATATTACTCCCAGCTGTTAGGTCTTCGTTTATCTCGCTCCATATCTTTGCATGTCTATCATACAAGTACACTCTTGTCTTTCCATTGACATTTCTATATCTTATCTCTATATCCGTATATCTCGATGGATACCCCTCATCAGCTGGCCATATTGATTCATATATCTCTCCTAAGAGTCTCTTTTCAATATTGTAGTGATCCCCAATAATCCCAATGGTTAATGCCGCTATTACTCCGAGCAGGGTTTTCCTTATCTTCATCCTATCACCCGAACAACTAGTATTATTATTTTTAATAGGCTTTACGCATGTTAAAATGAAATTATTACAATAAAAACCAGAAATCCTCCAAAATTCTTGAAGAATAGAAAAACCACAACATTTTTATATTGCAAGGTTTTTCTCGGATTTATGGCAAGGCCAAGTATAAGAATGCCGCTAAGCCAGGCAGGAATAACTCGATATTTTGATGAATATAGAAGTAGAATAGAGATCACTCCTAGAACAGTCATAGTGTTAATAGTCATAGCTATCATACTAGAAATATTGATCCATACCCTTTTCTGAAAATGATGCCAGGTATGAATCCTAGACAAGTAAAACAATTAATGAAACAATTAGGCATAAAACAAGAAGAAGTGAATGCTATCAGAGTTATAATAGAGTTGAGTAGTAATGAAAAGCTTGTCTTCAATAATCCTAGTGTGGTGAAGATTGATATGATGGGACAAGAAACATTCCAGATAACTGGTAGCTATGAAAAAGAGGAAAACAAAGAAGAATATGAACCAAACAAGGAGGATGTTTCAATAGTGATAGAGAAGACTAATTGTAGTGAACAAGAAGCAAGAGAAGCATTAATCGCTACTAATGGAGACATAGCAGAAGCAATACAAAGAATTGAACAAGGAAAAGAATAAATTTTATAAAAAACCCTTTTTTCTATTGAAACATGGGGCTAATAGACTATAAGGGATTATTCAAGAATGAGAATGCATTGACATATGAATTTCTACCAAAAATATTGCCATATAGAGAAAATGAACAACAAGAGATAGCTAGAGCAATAAAACCAGTTATGGATGGGAGAGATGGTAGAAATCTATTAATCTATGGCCCTCCTGGTATTGGAAAGACTGCTGCTACTAGAGCAGTTCTCAGAGAATTAGAGGAAAAGAGTGATATATATCCATTATATATAAATTGTTGGAAATACAATACTAGTTATAAAACAGTAATAGAGCTATGCCATCAAGCGGGATATATGTTAACATCTAACAAGAATACTAATGAATTAATGGAAAAGCTTGCCTCGATTCTTAACAAGCAGGGCTCAGTAATAGTGCTAGATGAGGCTGATAGACTAGAAGACCATGAATTACTATACTCCCTACAAGAAGATTTATACAAGAAATCCCTAATAATGATTACTAATCACAAGGAATGGTATGCAAGTCTTGATCAAAGACTAAGAAGTAGGATAATCCCAACAGAGATTGAATTTAAACCATATACAAGAGATGAGATAAAGGGCATATTACTCCAGAGAATTGAATATGCATTTCTACCTGGAACATGGGATATAGAAGCACTGGAACTAGTAGTAGATAAAACCCATGAGGCAAGAGATGTGAGGATTGGGTTATTCCTATTAAGAGAGGCTGGGAGAATAGCTGAGGAATTATTCTCAAAGAGAGTGGAAAAACAACACATAGAGAGGGCTATGAATAGGCTACCAGAATTTACTGCTACAAGCGAAGAACTAGGAGAGGATGACAAGAAAATCTTGGAGATAGTAAGAAAACATCCAGGAGAGAGGATTGGGAAACTATATGAGATTTATAAACAAGAAGGGGGTAATATTAGTTATAAGACATTCCAGAGAAGGATTGATAGGCTTGCAAAGGGTAAATATATAAGTATTAAAAAGACTCATAGTGGTGGTACAAGCACTATTATTGATACAAAGATTAGTGACTATGAATAGCACTGGTCACTGGTCAATCACGCACAGGGTTTATTAATCCCCATTGCTATTTCTAGTTGTAGTAAAAAAGAAGAAAGAATGGGGGTGGAATAAAATGTTCTACTACTATAAGGCAGATCCAAGACAGATCAGGAAGCTCTTCCTAGAACAGTTTAGGTATAATACTAGTTCTTAAAGAACCGAGAGCCTCCGCGTATCCCCCTCTTGGGGGAAATTTTTTAAATAGACCCCTACTACTAGGTAATATGGGAGAGGTTATCCAAGCAGAAGAAGTGAGAAATAACATAGAAGAACTAGCACGAATCCTAAGAAAAGCAGTATTTATACACCCCACTGATACTATTTATGGGATCGGTGGAGATGCCACAAAGCATAATATTGTTGCAAGAATTAGAGAAATAAAGAATAGACCAATCCAAGCAATGAGTGTTATTGCTCCAAGCAAGGAATGGATTTATAACAACTTTGAGATCAATGAGAAAGCAGAGGAATGGCTAAAAAAGCTTCCAGGGCCATACACATTGATATTAAAAGTAAAGAAAGGAAAGAAACCAGTGGCTAGCAATGTTGCCCCAGGCCTAGATAGTGTGGGTGTAAGAATCCCTAGGCACTGGATTAGTGACCTTGTAAGAATTATGGGTAGACCAATAATCACTACTAGTACAAACATTGTTGGAGAGGAATTCATGACTAGTCTAGATAATCTTGATCCAAGGATAAGAAACCAGGTGGATTACATAATCTATGAGGGTGAGATAAAGGGAAGGCCTTCCACAATTGTTCATCTCGAGAGAGAGGAAGTACTGATAAAGGAAAGATGAAGAAAAGAGAAGTTCTAAAGATACTTGCAGCTGGAGATTTACATGGAGATAAAGAGCAAAGCAAGAAACTAGCGGAAAAGGCTAAAAAAGAAAAAGTGGACCTAGTAATACTGACTGGTGATCTAACATTCTTTGAGCAAGACGCTACTGGAATAGTTGGACCCTTCATAGAAAAGGGATTAAAAGTATTACTAATTCCTGGTAATCATGAAACACTGGCAACCGCTGACTTCCTAGCAGAGCTATATGGAGGCAAAAATATTCATGGATACGCAGTGATCTATAAAGGAGTGGGCATAGTAGGAGTTGGGGGGAGTAATGTTGGGCCAAACTTTGTGTTGACAGAGGAAGAGATATGGGAGACCATTAAGCAAGGCTTTGAAAGGCTTAAAATGATCGAGAAGTATTCTCCACTTGAAAAGATATTAGTAATTAGTCATACTCATCCATCCGGGACATTAATGGAGCGCTTCACTACTTTTTTTAAGGGTAGCACTGCTCTAAGAAGAGCCATAGAGTATTTCAAGCCAGACCTAGTTCTCTGTAGCCATGTACACGAAGCAGAGGGCTTAGAGGAAAAGATTGGTAAGACAAGGATTATAAACGTTGGTAGGAATGGTAGAATCATAGAGATCCCGATAGAGAAAAAGAAAAAAGAAAAGGGAGACGAGGACTAGGATTTATGCTTCTTTATATAGAGCAACCAGTAAATGTTTATAGCTATGAGTACTAATACTATTATTCCAAGGATTGCTATATAATTAGAGCCACCTCTCTGTATTACCTGTCCGGTTGGAAGATTTTCAAAGCTCACAGAGTCAATGCCTACATATGCCTTAAAGATCTTTGTAGCAGTATCTATACCATAGTTAATTGATACCAAGAAGTCATAATTACCCTGTTCAAAGTCTTGTGTATCCCAGTAACCAGTCAATATAGCTGTAGAGAATGGCTCAAGATCTATTGGGGGTGTCTTCACACTTGCTAGTAATACTCCTCTCTGATCACTAATATTAATAACTCCAAATATGTTTCTTAGGGGTATATTTGTATTACTCTCTATATCTATCTTCATTCTCGCTATTCCTCCAAGCCTAAAGTTCTCTACTTCTAGATTCCTTATTATTATCTCGTCTCCACCAACATGGAATATGCGTGAATACTTCTTTACAGTGTTTGCATATCTAACAGTGACCTCTAGATAATAATTCCCAGGGTTTAATGCTCTCCATGACTGTGTAACCCTCTTTGTTTCTCCTCTCGCAACTATTACTCTCTGTGTCTCTGCTCGGAATAACTCCTCATTTGTAGGGCCTCTCACAACTATTTCTGCATATGCCTCACTACTCCTTGAGCCTAGATTCGTGAAGCTAATACTAAACACTACTGGTTGCTTATAGTTTGGAGCACTAATAGCTATCTTTGAATCAATATATTCTTCTGGATAAGGAAAATTGATTACTACTTTCTGTGTCACAGCGAGTCTTGCAAATACCATTGATTTTTCTCCCTCTGGGAGTTGTAGTACAATGATCTTTGACTCTACTCTTCCAGGACCAAGACTGATAGGCGTGTTAATCTTGTAATCAATCCTAACAGAGTCTTGTGGGTCAATCTCTAATATCTTTTTATCTATCTCTATATAATCTGATAATGGACCATCAAGCATTATCATGACTCTCATTGGTTTGTCCTCACTGTTAATGATTCTCAAATAGCCATGCATTGGATTTCCATCATATATGAATTCCTGTTTCGCAGGGCTTAATCCTATTGCATGAACACTGCTAACTATTAATAGTAATGATACAAGGATCCATATTATTCTTTTATTCATGAAGCCTCACCTATAAATGTAATATTCGCATTCTTTGATCCTGGTGGCTCGTCTAGTGGTGATTTAACATACACATCTATCTCTGCTGTATCACTCGTATCATGCCAATCTAGTTGTTTTATTAGTAATACTTGACTACTCTGATTTGGAACAGCAACCCATGATGTAATACTCCCAGAATAATTGAAACTATTTAGTTCTGAGCTATTATCAGCCTTGAACATGAAATAATTTGAGCCAAGACTAGCCATATCCCATAGAGGATCCTCTCCATAAGCATTGATATTAATCTCTATGTTCCCATCATTCTCAATGACAAATGGCTGAGGAGAGTCATCAGTAGTATCATCTTCTTGTCCTATATCAATTGTTCCAAAATCAATATTCGCGTTTAGCAAGGATATGTTTATCAATGATTCTAACGTAAAGTTGTATTCATCACTCCACTCACTATAAGCATTCTCATTATCCCTAGCTCTTACACGCCATTTATATGTTAGATCTGTACA